>DAIDUQ010000050.1:0-16069 GCA_027456605.1 Steroidobacteraceae bacterium
CGGAAGCACCGAGGACAGCACCGATTACGATCGGATGCTCGATCGGGTAGACAAGCGCCGACCCCACCCGGGAGCCAAGCGCGGTAAAGCCGCGTGGAGCCGACTCGAGGAAGTCCTGGCGGACAAGAGGCTCGAGAAGGATCTTCGCGATTTCGACGAGGAGCTCTAGCGGCTGCGCGCCCGTGAAACGGATTCGATCGACCCGAGCAGGGCGGCTTGCACGCGGCGGCGCCCCAGGGCCTGCTCGGCCTGAAGACTTGATGCGGCCCGCCCCGCCGTGTGCTCAGGAGCCCCCTTGATCCGCAGCGCCTCCCAGTGGATTGTCCTGAAGTTCGGGGGGACCAGTGTCTCCTCGCTCTTGAATTGGCAGAATATCGCTCGAGTCGCCGCGGCCCGGCGCGACGCCGGCGCCCGGGTCCTGATCGTGCACTCGGCCCTGAGCGGCGTGACCGATCGGCTCGAGCGGCTGCTCGATGCGGCGCGCACCCAGACGTACGAGGACGAGCTGCGCGAGATCGAGGAGCGCCACCGAAGGCTCGCGGCCGATCTCGGCATTCCGCTCGGGGAGGCCTGCGAGGCGCGCCTCGCCGAGCTGCGTCAGATCGCCGCCGGCGTGGTCCTGATCGGAGAGGTGAGCGACCGGACGCGCGCGCGCGTGATGTCGGCCGGGGAGCTGATGGCCACCGACCTCGGGGCCCGGTACCTCTCTGCGCAGGGCCTCGGGGCCGAATGGGCCGACGCGCGCACCATGCTGGTCGCCGATGACCGGGCCGGCGCTTCGGCCAAGGCGAGTGTGCTCTCGGCAGTGTGCCGCTTCGAGCCCGACCCGCCGCTGCGGGAGCGCCTGGAAGACTTGGCTCCGGTCGTGGTGACCCAGGGATTCATCGCGAGCGATGCCGAGGGCAATACCGTGCTGCTCGGTCGCGGCGGCTCGGATACCTCGGGCGCTTATTTCGCCGCCAAGCTGCAGGCGCAGCGGCTGGAGATCTGGACGGACGTGCCGGGGATGTTCAGCGCCAATCCGCGCTCGATCCCCACAGCGCGGCTGCTGCGCGCCCTGCATTACGACGAGGCGCAGGAGATCGCCACGAGCGGCGCCAAGGTTCTGCACCCGCGCTGTATCCTGCCAGTGCGCCAGTACGGCATCCCGCTGCACGTGTATGCCACGCAGGCGCCGCAGATGCCCGGCACGGTGCTCTCGGCCGAGGGCGACGGCACCGCGCAAGTCAAGGCGGTGTGCACCAAGAAGGGCATCACGCTGGTGTCGCTCGAGAGCCCGGGCATGTGGCATCAGGTGGGATTCCTCGCCGACGTGTTCCAGGTGTTCAAGGCCCACGGCATGTCGGTCGACTTGGTCTCGACCTCCGAGACCAATGTCACCGTCTCGCTCGATCCGGCGGCCAACACGCTCGACAGCGCGCTGCTGGCGGCATTGGTGAGCGATCTGTCGAGCCTGTGCCGCGTGCAGGTGATCGGGCCGTGCGCGTCGGTGAGTCTCGTCGGCCGCAACATCCGGGCCATCCTCCACCAGCTCGGCGGCGCGTTCGAGTTCTTCGAGGAGCAGAAGATCTATCTGGTCTCGCAGGCGGCCAACGACCTGAACTTCACCTTCGTGGTCGACGAGACCCAGGGCGATCGCCTGGTCGATCAGCTGCACGAGCTGCTGATCCGGCCCGTGGTGGGCGACCGCGTGCTGGGTCCGACCTGGGCGCAGCTGTTCGCCCCGTCGCCGGCCTTGGCCGCGCGTCCCGAGCCGTGGTGGCGCAGCGAGCGGTCGCGCGTGCTCGCCGCGCTCGGGACGCGCGACGCGGCCTATGTCTATCATCTGGAGACCGTGCGCGACGCGGCCCGATCGCTGCGCGCGCTGCGCAGTCTCGACCGGGTGCACTACGCGGTCAAGGCCAACCCCCACCCGCGGATCCTGCAGGCCGTCGCCGCGGAGGGTGTGGACTTCGAGTGCGTCTCGCGCGGGGAGCTCGAGCACGTGCTCGCTCTGTTTCCGCGCCTCGATCCTCGCCGGATGCTGTTTACGCCGAACTTCGCCTCGCGCGAGGAGTACGGCTGGGCGCTCGAGCGCGGCATACAGGTCACCGTCGACAACCTGTACGCGCTCGAGGAGTGGGGGGACCTTTGGCGGGAGCGGGAGATCTTCGTGCGCATCGACACCGGTGCGGGCGCGGGTCATCACCACCACGTGCGCACTGCCGGCGCGCACGCGAAGTTCGGCGTGCCCATCGCGGATCTGGAGGATCTGGAGCGCCTGGCGCGACGGCACGGCGCGCGCATCGTCGGGCTGCATTCCCATGTTGGCAGCGGCATTCTCAATGTGAGGACCTGGGAGCACACCGCCCGCCGGCTGGCCGAGCTGGGCCAGCGCTTCGAGGCGGTTCGCGCGATCGACATCGGCGGGGGGCTGGGCATTGCGGAGCGCGCCGACCAGCATGGCCCGGACCTCGAGGAGCTCGACACGCTGCTCGCGGCCGTGCGCGCCGAGCATCCACGCCTCGAGATCTGGATGGAGCCGGGGCGCTACCTCGCCGCCGCGGCCGGCGCGCTGGTTGCCCGGGTCACGCAGCTCAAGAGCAAGGGTAGTGTCCGGTACGTGGGCATCGCCACCGGGATGAATTCCCTGTTGCGGCCGGCGCTCTATGGGGCATATCACGAGATCGTCAACCTCACGCGGCTCGCGGAGCCGGCCCGCGAGCTGGTCAATGTCGTCGGCCCGATCTGCGAAAGTGCCGACGTGCTGGGGCATGACCGGCTGTTGCCGCCGACCCGCGCGGGAGATGTCCTGCTCATTGCCAACACGGGCGCCTACGGCCATTGCATGAGCTCGCGGTACAACCTGCGGGAGCCGGCCGAGGAGCTGATACTCTGACACCCCCGCGAAAGCGCAACGCGCCGGCGGCTCGCCGCGGCCGCGGCGCCTCCGGCCGCCGCCACCGCTTGCGGCTGCTCGGCTGGATCACGGGCGGGGCGGCTCTGGCGGGCCTGCTGGTCTTTGCCGGATACGCGCTGTATCTCGATCGGCTCGTGACGGGCGAGTTCAGCGCCCTGCGCTGGACGCTGCCGGCGCGCGTCTATGCCGCGCCGATGCAGCTGTATGCGGGTCTTGACTTGAGCGAGGCCGATCTCGAGCACGACTTGCGGCGGCTGGCCTATCGGCCAGTGACGCAGCTGCGCGGGCCGGGCACGTACACCGCGACGCTCGGGCGCGTCGAAGTGATGCTGCGGCCGGCGCAGTTCGCCGACCGCGAGCGCCCGGCGATGTGGCTGACCGTGAACTTCGGGCCGGCGGGAATCGTGGATCTGCGCAACGCGACCGGGCACGAAGTGCCGGTCATCCGGCTCGATCCACTGCTCATCGGGAGCATCTATCCGCGCGACGGGGTCGATCGCATCGTGGTCGGCCCGAAGCAGGTCCCGCCCCTGCTGCCGAAGGCCCTGATCGCCGTCGAGGATCGGACGTTCCAGAGCAACTGGGGCATCGATCCGAAGGGCATCCTGCGTGCCGCCTGGATCGATCTGCGCGAGCACCGCTATGCCGAGGGCGGCAGCACGCTCACTCAGGAGCTGGTGCGAAGTTATTTTCTCAATGATCGCAGGACGCTGTGGCGCAAGCTCCGCGAGGCCATCATGGCCGTCTCGCTGACGGCGCATTTCAGCAAGGCTGAAATCATGAACGCCTACATCAACGAGATTTTCCTCGGTCAGGACGGCAATCTCTCGGTGCACGGCTTCGGGCTCGCCAGCGAGTACTACTTCGGCGAGCCGCTCGCCGAGCTCGATCTGCCGCAGATCGCGATGTTGGTGGCCATCGTGCGCGGTCCGACCTACTACGATCCTCGCCTGTACCCGGCCCGGGTGTTGGCGCGGCGCAATCGGGTCCTCGGGATCCTGGCTCGGCAGGGAGTCGTCAGCGCCGCGCGCGCCGCCGCGGCGCTGCGTACGCCGCTCGGCGTCACGCCCCAGCCGACGGGCGCTTATTATCCGGCCTACCTGGATCTGGTCCGGCGCACGCTGGCTCGCGACTATCCGGAGAAGGAGCTGACCGAGGCGGGCCTGAAGGTCTATACCAGCCTCGATCCGCACGTGCAGGCCGTCGCTCAACGGGCCCTGGACACCGTGCTGCAGCGGCTCGACCGGACGCACCATGACGGCGCTGAGCGGCTGCAGGGGGCGGCGGTGGTCACTGCGCCGCAGACCGGGGATGTGCTGGCGGTCGTCGGCGGCCGCGACGGGGATTACGATGGCTTCAACCGCGCACTGTATGCCCATCGCTCGATAGGATCGATCGTCAAGCCGTTCATCTACCTCACGGCGCTCGAGACCGGGCGATACACGCCCGCGACCATCATCGAGGACGAGCCGATCGCCGTCAGCCTGGGCGGCGGCCGCTATTGGCGGCCACGCAACTACTCGCGCATCTTCCACGGTCCGGTGCCGCTGGTGCGCGCGCTCGCGCAGTCGCTGAACGCGGCTACGGTCCGTCTGGGGATGTCGATCGGGCTGAACCCCGTCATGCATACCTTGCGGCGCTTCGGTCTGAAACATCCGCCGCAGGAAGTGCCCGCCATGCTGCTCGGCGCGAGCGATCTGACGCCGTTGGAGGTCGCTCAGCTGTACAACGGGATCGCCGACGGCGGCTTTCGCGAGCCGCTGCGCGCCGTTCGCGCGGTGGTGAGCGCCGCCGGCAAGCCGCTCAAGGCGTTTCCGGTGCGGGTCACGCCGGTGGCGCCGCCGGCGGATGTCTATGAGCTGACCACCATGATGGAACAAGTGGTCACGCACGGCACCGGCCAACCTGCGCTGGCGCGGCTGCCGCCCGGGCTGGTGGTGGCCGGAAAGACCGGGACGTCGCAACACGATGCCGACAGCTGGTTCGCGGGTTTCTCGGGCAATCTGCTCGCGGTCGTCTGGGTCGGGTATGATCACGATCAGCCGACCGGGCTGGTGGGCGCGCGCGGCGCGCTGCCGGTCTGGGCGCGCATCATGGCGCAGATCGGCGGCGTGTCGCTCGATATGCCGCCGCCGCAGGGCCTCAACGACGTGTGGATCGACTACGCAACCGGTCTTCAGACCACGCCCGCGTGCGACGGGGCGAACGCGGTCGAGGTTGCGGTGCCGGCGAGCGCCCAGCTTGCGCCCATGGCGGGTTGCGGGCTGTTCGGGAGCATGTGATGAGCCGCAGACCCGCGGGGCTCGCGCGCACTGCGCTCGCGGCGCTGCTCGGCGCGGCGCTGCTCTCGAGCTGCGCACTCGTCGGACCGCCCTATGCAAGCACACATCCAAACACCGACTCGGGGGGACGGAGCGGTGTCCTGCCGCGCTCGAGCGGCGCGCCCGAGAGCGCTCCGCTGGCGAATTCCGGCGGGTTCTGGTCGAGGCAACCGGGCTCGGCGGGTTCCTCCGCGGGCGCGCCGCAAGCGATGCCGCGGTACGCCCTGGGTCCGGCGGCGCAGTCGCTCGTCGCCGACGCGCGCCTGCAGGAGCGCCGGCGCGATTACGGGCTGGCCGCCGAGACGCTCGAGCGCGCGCTTTCGATCGACCCGCGCAATCCGCGGGTATGGGTCGAGTTCGCCAAGGAGACTCTGGCGGCCGGCCGCGCCGTCCAGGCCAACGGCATGGCGCGCAAGGCACTGTATCTGGCGGCCGGCAATCCTTCGGTTCAGGCCTCGGCCTGGGGGGTGATCGCCGCGACGTTGCGCGCCGAGGGACAACGCCAGGGGGCTGTTGCGGCCGAACAGAAGGCGGCCGAGCTCTCCGCTCAGTGAGCCGGCATTCGCGGCCGGCCGCTCAGGCCGCGAGCGTGACGCTGACCGGGCAGTGATCGCTGCCCAGGATGTCGGGGTGGATCTCGGCCGCTTTGACCGCTTTGCGCAGGCTCGCGGAGACCAGCACGTAGTCGATTCTCCATCCCACATTGCGCGCGCGGGAGTTGGCGAAGTGGCTCCACCAGGTGTAGTAGCCGTTGCCCTGCTGGAACAGGCGGAAGGTGTCGATGAACCCGGCGTCGATGAAGCTCTGAAAGCCGGCGCGCTCCTCGTCCGTGAATCCCTTCTTGCCGCGGTTGGGGCCGGGATTGGCCAGATCGAGCTCGGTGTGCGCCACGTTCAGATCGCCGCAGAACACGACCGGCTTCTTTTTCTCGAGCTGGCGACAGTGCGCCAGGAAGGCCGGATCCCAGTGCCGGTGGCGCAGCTCGAGCCGGCCGAGGTCGTCCTTGGCGTTCGGGGTATACACGGTGACCACGTAGAACTTCGCGTACTCCGCGGTGATCACCCGGCCCTCGGTCAGGCTGTCGCGGCCTGCGTGATCGGTGAAGGCATACTTGCGGGCAATCGCCGCCGGAAAGCCGTTGACGACCGACAGCGGCTCACCCCGGCTGAAGATCGCCGTGCCCGAGTAACCCTTCTTCTGCGCCGAGTTCCAGAACTCACGGTATCCGTGTCCGTCGAGGTCGATTTCTGCCTGGCCGCGCTCGGCCTTGGTCTCCTGCAGGCACAGGATGTCGGGCCGATGCGCGCGGATGAAGCTCTGCAGTGTGCCTTTGCGGGTAACGGCACGGATGCCGTTGACGTTCCACGAGTAGATTGTGGTCATGCTCTGCGCCGTTTGCCGCCGGGGTGCGCCCCGGCGCCGATGAGCCCGGAGCCGGCGTGCTGCGCCGAACAGTACAGGCGCGCCGCGGAACGCTCAAGCGCCGAACGCGGTTCGCCGTCTTCTAGCGACCGCCCACCAGCCGTATAGGCCCGCCGGGAGTGCCCTCGACGCGATGCCAGACTTGCGAGCGCCCGAACAGCGGGATCCCTAGGAAGCCGCGCATCACGAGCTTGCGGCCGCCGTCGACGAGGCGCAGCTCGCAGTCATACACGCGGCCGGTATTCGGATCGAGGATGTCGCCGCCGACGTAACGCCCGTCCTTGTAGCGCAGATGACGCATCAGAATAAGACCGATGATCGGCTGATCGTGACGGCTGCCCGTGCATTGGGTGCACCGGGCCGAGCTGTGATGATGGGCCGAGGTCGGCTCGATGCGTCCGTAGTAGAGGCCATGATTCTCATAGATCGAGATCAGCCCGAGCGGCTTGCCGGTGGCCTTGTCGATCGGCGCCCACAGGCCGACGGGCGTGCTCCAGCGTTGAGCGGCGGCGCGCGCGGCGCAAGGCAGGGTGAACAGCGCGAGCGCGACGCACAGCAGCGCCGTGGGCACGCGCAGGGATTCGAGGAAACGCATGAAACGATGCTAGCGAATTACGCTCTTGCGCGGGGCATCATTTGGTGCGAACTATCTCCCGCTTTTGGCAGAGGGCCGGATGAGTCCGGCCGCATTGCGCCCCGTCCGTCTAGCGCTCCAGCGCGACATCGGTCAGCGGACGGCTGCAGCAGGTCAGCACGTAGCCGAGCTCGATCTGGCGTGCGGCGATACCACCCCGGTGACGCATGTCGACCTTCCCGCGCAGCAGCCGTGCGCGGCACTTGCCGCACTCGCCGTCGCGGCAGGAGGCGGGCAGCGGTATCCCGGCGGCTTCCGCGATCTCCAGGAGTGTCTGATCGGGGCGACACTCGAGCGTGCGGCCCGAGACAGTGAATGTGACGGACGTGGACCGGTCCATGCGCCGCACTTTCCGGCGCGAGCGTTCCGCTGTCAATCGTGCGGTGTTTCTGCCGTCGAGGTGTCCGGCGGGGGTGAGGCGAACGAGTTTGCGGCGATCCGGGTGACCAACCCCTGGGGTCCGGCGGCGATGTATGCGCCCTTCATGTCGGCGCAGACCGGTTCGCTCCGCCGCTTGCGCCACAGATCGAACACGGTGAGCAGGCCTGCCAGGGCGGCGAGCGTCGCGAAATATGCCGGCGAGCCGAAGCGGGCGATGAGGGTGCCGAGGAGGATCGGGCTTACCGCCGCTCCCAGCCCATTCAGGCTCAACAGTGCGCTGCTCGCCGCCACCATTTGCGTCGCCTCGAGCTGATCATTCACGTGCGATACGCCGAGGGAGTAGAGCGTGAAGGCCATCGAGCTGAACAGCGCGGTCGTGGCATAGAACATCACCCGGGGGAGGTCGTGAGCGATCGCGAGCGTGGCCGCGCTGAGCGCCGCGATGATGCCCACCGCGGCTATCACGGTCCGCCGATCAATGCGGTCGGAGAGACGGCCGATCGGATATTGACCCACCACCGCCGCGAGAATGCTGATACCCATGAACGTGGCGACGCCGGGGGTGCCGAGTCCGATGTGCTGGGCGTAGACCGGACCCATGGTGTAGACGCACGCGGTGATCATCCCGGCGATCGTCACCGCCACCACCCCGAGCGGGGAGTTCCGGTAGAGCTCGCGGTAGCTGACCTTGCGCGGCAGGGCGATCTCGGGAGCGCGGTGCGCGGCGAGCGCGATCGGCACCAGCGCGAGGGAAATCATCACCGCCGCGAGCATGAACGGCCGGGTGGTTTCGGGATTGGCCGGAATGAGCAGGAATTGTGCGCTCCCCAGGCCGATGTACAGCACGACCATGTAGATCGCGAGCAGCGAGCCGCGCGTGGCCCGGCTCGCCCGATCGTTCAGCCAGCTCTCGGCAACGACGTACAGGCCGGCGAAGCACAGTCCCGACACGCCGCGCAACAGCGCCCACGTGAACGGCTGCACGAACAGGCCTTGGACCAGAATCGCCGCGGCGGCCATCGCGGCCATGGCGGCGAACACCCGGATGTGTCCGACCCGGCGCACCAGGCGAGGCGCGGCCGCGGTGCCGAGCAGATAGCCGACGTAGTAGCAGGACATCACCACGCCGATGACCGGAACGCTGAAGCCGGCGAGCGTGGCGCGCAGGCTGATCTCCGTGCTCTGCAGTCCCGACCCGAGCATCAGGATGCCGATGCCGAGGAGAAGCTGCCACGTGGCGGCAAGGCCGGAGGGGGAGCCGCAAGCGGCGGCCGGGCTGTCGGGGGTCATTCCCACGGCTGAAAGGCTGTCGGGAGGATGTTAGGCTGAACGCGCGGACCGGGGGGCGACTGACAGGGTACCGTCCCGAGAGCCGTAAGGCGATCCCTGTGAGCGGCGGCAGGGTTCCCGGGGCGCGTGGCGCCGCGGGACCGGGCCCTGCCCTCAGATTCCCGCTGGCGGGGCGCCGTGCTCGTGGCCGGCCGCGTGGCGCGCCGGCAGCATCTGGCGCAGGTCGGCCGCGATGATCCCGGCCGGCGCACCATTCTGCGCCAGCAGCCGCGCGCCCCCGTCGGGGCCGAAGATGAATACCGCACTGCTGTGGCCGATCTGGTAGTCACCGTGCGGGTAGGGCTTCTGGTAGCTGTACGTGACCCGATAGCGCTTGATCATGCGGGTCAGCTGCGCTGTCGTGCCCCGCAGTCCGACGAACTGCGGCCCGAAGTCGCTCACGTAGCGCCGCAGCACCGGCTCGGTGTCGCGTCGCGGGTCGACCGTCACGAACAGCACGCGCACGTGATTTGCTTGCGGGCCCAGACGCTGCAGGGCATCGGCCAGGGTGGCGAGCGTGGTGGGGCACTCGTCGGTGCAGTGCGTGTACCCGAAGTAAAGCAGCACCGCATCGCCGCGGAAGCTGGTGGCGCTGATCGGTGTGCCGCTCTGGTCGGTCATGTGGAATTTCAGCGGCGCGACCAGTCCGGCAACATCGGTCATGCGGCCGGGCAGCTGCCGCCGCGTGCAGTCGATGACCGCGGCAAGCATCCCGCCGATCACCGCCAGCACGACGGTGAGCGCCGCACCGGTGCGAGCGAGCTTCGCGCCGTTCATGCCGGGGCTCCCGCCGAGACATCGGCGGCTTTGGCGCGCGTTTCGGCGAGGGCGCGCCGATCGGCCTGGAGCACGTGGTGCAGGATCACCAGCACGCCCACCGCCGACATCATGGCTCCCGGGATCCAGGTGAGCAGGCCCCCGAGCTGCTGATCGAGCATCGGACTGATGTGCCAGGCCTGGCCGCATATCTCATAGATGCTGTAGAGCGGCTTGGAGCACAGCGTGATGTAGGCGCCGAGCACGATCTGGGGGAGGGCGACGGCGGTCAGGACGATGACCCGGCGCCCGTAAGGGACCGCCGCGGCGCCCTGGGCCTCGATCGGTGCGAGGATCATCCACCAGAAGAAAATGCCATCGAGAAGTATGCTCCAGTTCATCAGCAGATATAGCCGCTGGCTGAGCATCGCAAGGAAGTGGACCGAGGGGGTGAGCCAGAAGTAAATGAGTCCAACGAACAGGATCGGGGCGAGCAGCTCATTCTGCACGACGCGCCACAACAGGCCGATCGGACGGCGCACCCAGCTCGAGCGCAGAACGCGCCATACGGGTCCGGGAAGCCCGGCGCGCAGCACCGATACCGGTGCGCCCAACACGAGCAGCGCCGGGCCGATGTGATGCAGGATCAAATGCTGCAGCCGGTGAACCCAGAACATGTGTTGGGCTAGATAATCGAAATAGGTCTGCAGCGCGGCGTAGTTGAGCGCCAAGCCGAGGAAGAAGACGAGTGGACGCCAGGGGCCGACCGGCTCTCCGCTGCGCCGCAGCACCGCCAGCCCGCGCAGGTAAAGCACGAGCGTGAGCGTGAACACGACACAGGCCAGGGGCGAGAACTGCCAAGGCAGCAGATAGGACAAGATTCTCACGGCGAATCCCCGGTGAGCCGGCGACGGCACGGTGACGCGCCGCATAGGATACCAGAGCCGCCGCTGCGACTCGCGGCAGCGCGCCTCGAGTGGAGCGGCTCGGCGCGCTCAGGGCGTGAGGAAGCTCTCCAGGCTGTCCGGCGTGCGGCGAACAGGGTGCATGGGCATCAGCGTGGCCGTGACGCGATTGCGCCCGCCATGCTTGCTGCGATAGAGCGCCGCATCGGCCACGCGCAGCATGTGATCGGCCGTCTTGCGTTCGCCGACCGGCACCTGATCGAGGGTGCACATGCCGAAGCTGGCGGTGACCTCGACCATGTTGCTCTGGACCGGGAAGGGGCGGTCGGCGATGATGGCGCGCAGGCGGCGCGCCGCATCGAGGGCCTGCTCATAGGCGGTCTCCGGCAGGATCACAGCGAATTCCTCCCCGCCGAGGCGCGCCACCCAATCGACGCCGCGGCGCAGGCACTCCTGCAGGCGGACGCCGAACTGTTTGAGAATCGCGTCGCCGCCGGCATGACCCAGCGTATCGTTGATGTTCTTGAAGAAGTCGATGTCGCAAAGAATGAGCGACAGCGGCCGCCTGTAGCGCCCGGCACGCTCGATCTCGCGCGGGAAGTGCTTGCTGAAGAAGCGCCGGCTCGCCACTTGCGTCAATTCGTCGGTGGTCGAGAGCTCGCGGTTCTCGATCAGCGCGATGCGCAGCACTTCCTCGAGCTCGGCAATGCGCCGCGCGGTGCCGAGACGCGCTGTCAGCTGCGGTTCGCTCGCGTGGCGCGACAGGCAGTCATCGGCGCCGGCGCGCAAGCCGGTCTCGATTTCCTCGGGATCGTCGACCGGGGTGATGAACAGGATGAATGGCTCGCGCGGCAGGTGCTCGGCGCGTATGCGCCGAATCAGCGCCAGGCTGTCGGTGATCACCAGGGGACGGAATTCCTCGTGCAGACACTTGATCGCCTCGTGCTCGGCGCACAGCGCCACATCCAGCATTTCTTTGTGGATGCGCAGCTCCAGCTGCTCGCGGGTGGCGTCGGCGTGGATCACGAGCAGGGCGTGCGGCGGCGGAAGCACGCGCAGCATCACCGCGACGGTCGCCGTCGTGTCTTCTCGCGTTGCCGGCTCGTGGACCCGCCGCTCGAGCACGCGCTTGATGACAGTTGTGTGTCCACCGGAAGTCATTGAAATACCCACCGACTCTACGGCCGCTTCTCCGTCGGCGCGCGACAGTCAACGTTGGTTGAGACTGACCATGGCGCCTCGAGGGGGCTGGCGCCTGGGAATCTAAAGGTGACAATGCGGTCCCAGTGTGATGAACTTCACGATCCGTCGATCGTGCTTCTGTGCAAACCAAGATAGAGACGATGCCGTCACATACCACAGCGCCCGCCGTCGATCCCCCCGGCATTACCCGCCGCCGCCGGCCGTTTCTGGCGCCGGTGTGGCTGAGCATGTTGGCGGCTCTGGCGCTCGCCGCTTTGGGATTGGCGCTCTGGGCTTCGGCGACCAATACGTTGGTGGTCATCGTGCCGGCGGCGCTTGGACAGATCGGCTCGATTGCCAATCCGCCGCTGTCGGCCTCGGGTGGCCAGCAGGCGCAGCGGATCGCCCAGCGTTTCGCGACCGCCACGGGCCGGGAGGGGTTGGTTGCGATCTACGTCGGCGATACGCGCCGTGCGAAGCAGACTGCGGCGCCCCTGGCGCAACTGCTGGGGCTGAAGCCCGTCGTCCTGACCAGCGGTCATGCGCGGAACATGGCCGGGGAGATTCTCGGCCAGCACGCTGGCGGCACGCTGCTCGTCGTGTGCAACCGGCAGTTCGTCGCCGCTCTGGTTCGTGCGCTCAGCGGCAAGCGCATCGCGACAGTGGCCGAGCGCGACATGTACGTGGTCAGCATCCCGCGTTACGGGTCGGCGAAGATTCTGCGGATGCGCAACTGAATCTGTGTTCCGGATGGCGAACTATTAGGAGTCACGCGGCGGGGCGCCGGCCCGCCACGGCGCTGCGCACGAAACGCGCATGCGCCGCGACGCGCAGATCGGCGCAGAGGGCATCCTGGATGGTCGCGGCGGAGTCGATCAGAAACGTCGCCCTGCGCAGGCCCAGCCCGAACGGACCGCGGACCCCGTACAAGTCCGCCACGCCGCGCTCCTCGTCCGAGAGCAGTGTGAAGGGCAGATGATATTTCTCCCGGAACGCCCGATGGCTTGCCGGATTCTGCGGGCTCACCCCCACAACCTGCAGACCGGCTGTCTCGATCTGCGGGTACAGATCGCGGATCTGGCAGGCCTCCCGGGTGCAGCCGGCGGTGAAGTCGGCCGGATAGAAGTACAGGATGAGGGGACCGAGGGGGAGCAGGTGCAGCAGCGTGACTGCCCGGCCATCCTGATCGGGGAGGGTGAAATCGGGGGCGCGCGTGCCGATGGCGAGCATGGGCAGGCTCCTGAGGATGGTCTTGGCTTCCTGGCGCATCATAGCTAAACTCGCGCCCCTTGCGTGGGGCGGTAGCTCAGCTGGGAGAGCGTCGCGTTCGCAATGCGAAGGTCCGGGGTTCGATCCCCCGCCGCTCCACCAGTAAATTCAAAGAGTTGGGCACGGACGCCTGACACCCTGATCCGCCGTAAATGCGTAGCGAGCGCACCCGGCGGACCCTCTCTACGCTCCCCTTGATCGGCGCTGCCCAGGCGCCGCCCAGTCCCACAGGGAATGTACGGTCGTCCGTCCACGGGTCGCCTCGTTCGAAATTTCCGGGCCACCGCAACCGTTGCAAGTCACATCACGGGAACGCTTCTCGTCCCGGGAGCCGGCTGCTTGCTGCGCATTGGGCCTCTCTTCGCGCATCCTTCCCGAGTGACTCGATGCACTCGAATTGACTCGCTGGTCCGCGAATTCGCGCTCACACGTGGCCGACGGCGAGACGGCTCCGATCCGTGCGCTCTGACACGATGCCGTGCCTCGGATTACCTGCAGGCACTGCACGTAAACGGCCAAGTCGAGAGCGGTCTTCATGTGATGGATCGGCGCGAACCGCAGGCAGGACTGCCATGCGCCGGCGCGAAGTGCGTCGTGCTGCATGCCATAGCGCAGCTCCGCGTAAAGAGCGCCCATGTAGCGGCAATCAACTTGTTTGGTGAGCAGCCGCATGCCGGCCCACTCCGCGTTCGTTGTGGTCGTCGGCGTTTCCTGTCAACGGGGATGGACTTTCCGCGCAGTGCGGCGCGCCAAGTCCTTCTCGCGGCACGCATGGTTGGCGCGGTTATGTAGCGCAGATAGATTGGGTGCATCGACTCGGGCCGCATCGGCGCCGCTGTCGCGACTTGAACGGCGAGCGACAAGCCGACGGCGCGCCAGCACTATTCGTTCATCGGCTCTCTCCGCGCATCGTCGCTGCGCGCGGCCATTGTGCGGCGCGGACTTCGAGATCGGCAAATGAGTGCGCCTCGTGGCGTCAGGGAGGACTGCGAGCGGCGGGCGAGTCAGGCTCGCGGGACGACGCCAGCGCTCGCGCAGCGGGGATCTCGAAGATGATCGCTGAATAGCCCATGCGCAAAGTCGAGCGCGTCCAGAGGCCGCGGGCCGGACAATGCCCGGCTCGAGCCATTGGTCGTTCACCATACATTCTGTAACAATTCGCCGTTGCGCCGGGACATCAGCGGGAAGATACTCGGTTCCACGAGGGAACCTCTTCGGTAGACGTACGAATCTAACAGGAGCCTGTCAATGAACCGCCGGTCACGTGCTTTACCGCTCTACATACTTTGCGCGATTCTGGCCGCAACAGCCTTGCCGGCGCTTGCGACCGGCGCAAGCCATCCGCCGCTCACTCCCGCGCAGCGGATTGCGCACATCCAGTCCCGCATAGGCCGCCTCGAGCATCGGGAAGCCGTATTACGGTCCAAGGGAAAAACACAACGCCTTGCGAAGGTGCGGGCGCGGGTCGCGAGGCTCCAGGCACGGGTCGGCAAGTTGAAGGGCAAGATAGCGCGCCATTGAAGCGGACGGTCCAGGCTCCCGCCAGCGCTCTGGTGGCGACGGTGGGTGATGCGAAGAACTTTAAACACGGCCGACGGCTGGCTGCCGGGTTCGGCTTGGTGCGGAAGCGGCAATCCGGCGGCGGCAAGCCGGTGCTGCTTCCGATCGGTAAGCGCGGTCGCGAGCCGCCGGAGGCGGAAACTCATGCGTCGATACACTGGGCGATCTAGTCGAAATAAAAAGGGGATGGTCTGCGGACTGATCTCGCTGCTCGTGTTGGGCGGGCTGGGGGTATTCTCCATCCCGCGCGCGACAGCGGGAGTGGAATTCGCCTTCTCCGTGGGGGAGGGCATCAATGCCGACTACCTGCCGGCGACGGCGGAGTTTGTCTATACCGGCAATGGGCGCTATTACGAATGGTCCGGGAATGCGTGGCTGTACAGCAGCACTTATTACGGCCCCTGGCTGCCGCTGCCCATGACCATGGTCGTGCCACCGCCGTTGTTGTACGGTCCCCCGCCCCCGGTATTCGCGTTTCGGCCCTACTTCGTCTGGTGGCGGGCGCGGGTGGCGCCGTGGTATCGCCTCTACCATCCCGGTTGGTGGCTGCGTCATCATGTCTATCTGGCGCACTACCGGATCTGGCGGGTGCGGGTGATTCCGTCGTACAGGAACAGACCGTTTTATCGCGGCAGGATCCGCCCGGTTTTCCGGCCTTTGGGAGGCCGTATCCGTATCGTTCGCCGGGTGGGGCCGCCGGTCGTTCGCAGGATAGTCGTGCGTCATCCGGCCCGTCGGGTGATCATACGCCGTCGTCCGTGGCGACGACGCGTCATTGTTCGGCGTAAGCGCTGGTTCCGTCGACGATTTCCGCCCCGCGAGTGAGGGCTGGGCGCCCGGCGCCATTACCGCATCGCGGCCGCGCAGCGGGATGCGTCCGCTTTGCGGCGCGCTGGAAGCCGCGTCGCGAGGGGGTGTATCGTCAGCGTCTCGGCGCCAGCCAATATCACGCATGCATCGCAACAGCAACGTTCTGCAGATCTCAGCGCACGTCAGGATCCCGTTGGACGAGATCGAGTTGACGGGTGTTCGTGCTCAAAGCGCCGGAGGTCAGGCTGTCAACAAGGTCTCCAGCGCGATCCACCTGCGATTCGACATCGGCGCGTCGTCGCTGCCCGCCGTCTACAAAGAACGGCTGTTGCGCCTATCCGATCAACGTATCAGCACGGAAGGCGTACTGATCATCAAGGCGCAGCAGCACCGCACTCAGGAGCGCAATCGCGCCGGTGCGCTGGAGCGACTGCGGGATCTCATTCGCGGGGTCGCCGTCGCGCCCAAAAAACGCATCGCCACCCGGCCGACCGCGGGCTCACGGCAACGACGCCTCGACGCCAAGACCCGGCGCGCCAGAACCAAGATATTGCGCCGCGGTTACGAGGAATAGGGGAGTGATTGCGCATTCCGGCGCCCT
>DAIDUQ010000051.1:0-13710 GCA_027456605.1 Steroidobacteraceae bacterium
GCCGTGCTGTTGCTTTACGACACTCAACCGTGGGCGTTCAGTCACAAAGTCCGCGATCTGCTCGAGCGGATGGTGGTGGACATCGAATTCGCCCTCGACCGCTTCGATCTGGTGGCCGAGAAGGAGCGGGCGGCGGCGGAGTTGCGCATCGCGGCGCTCGCCTTCGAGGCGAGCGGGGCAATGCTGGTGACGGACGCGCAGGGAAGGATATTGCGCGCCAACGAGGCGGTGCGGGTTTCCTGCGGATACGCGCAGCAGGAGCTGATCGGTCAGGAACTGAGCTTGTTGCTGGCGTCGGAGCGCACGGTACCGGCGGTCGCGGAGTTGTTCGCCAAAGTGCGCGAGCGCGGTCGCTGGCAGGGCGAGCTGTGGGGCCGGCGCCGGAGTGGGGAGGAGTTTCCGCTGTGGGTTTCGCTGGCCGGCGTGAACGACGGCGATCGTTGGACGCATTACATCGCATGCCTGACGGATCTATCCGACCGGAAGGACACCGAACAGCGGATCTCGCGGCTGCTGAACTTCGATGGCCTGACCGGATTGCCGAATCGGCGCTTCATGCTCGATCGGCTGCGCTCCGCCATGCACTGGGCCGAGCACGCCGGAGGCCATGGCGCGGCCCTGTTGGTCGGTCTGGACAAGTTCCAAGCCGTCAATGACATCCTCGGGCACCAGGCCGGCGACATCCTGCTGCAGCAGACCGCCGAGCGGCTGCGCGGCGCGGTACCCGGGGAGGACCTGGTCGGGCGCGTCGGCGGCGACGAATTCCTGGTGGTTCTGGAGGATCTCGGCGCGCACAGCGGCGTGGCGGAGGATGCCGCGCGCCGGACGGCCGATGATCTGCTCGCGACGATCCTCCAGCCGCACCTGATCGCCGGTCAGATGGTCTCCTGCTCGGCAAGCATCGGCATCGCGCCGTGGGGCGGCGCCGCCAGCGCCAGTTTCAACGAGCTGCTCAAGCAGGCCGACGTGGCGATGCACGCGGCCAAGGACTGCGGCCGCAACGGTGTGCGGGTGTTCTGTCCCGGAATGCAGCTTGCGCTCGAGCGCCGCTCGCGGCTCGAGTCGCGTCTGCGGCACGAATTCACCACCGACCAGCTGCAGTTGTATTTCCAACGGCGCGTCGATGCGCGCGGCGAGACCCTCGGCGCAGAGGCGTTGCTGCGCTGGCACGATCCGCAGCGCGGCATCGTCTCGCCGCTCGAGCTGGTGCCCGTCGCCGAGGAAATCGGCCTGATTCACGAGATCGGCCGCTGGGTGCTCGACGGCGCCTGCCGGCAACTGCAGCAGTGGTCGCGCGCCGGCGGCGCGCGCGCGCTGAAACTGGCGGTGAACGTCAGTCCCAAGCAGCTCGCCGCCGCGGATTTCGTCGCCATGGTATCGGACATCGTCGGCCGTGCGGCCATCGACCCGCGCCTGCTCGAGCTCGAGATCACCGAGGCGCTGCCGATTCACGATTTCAACGAGGTGATTCCCAAACTGCAGTCGCTGCGGCGGTTGGGCATCTCCTTCGCGATCGATGACTTCGGCATCGGCTACTCGTCGCTGTCCTACCTGCGGCGATTACCCGTGACCGTGCTGAAGATCGACCGCAGCTTCGTCACCGGCATGTCGCACCCGGGCGGCGAGACTCTGGTGCACACCATCGTGCAGATGGCCCGCAGTCTGGATTTGGAAGTAATCGCCGAGGGCGTCGAGACGCAGTGGCAATGGGACACGTTGATCGCGCACGGCTGCGATCAGTACCAGGGCTATCTCTTCGGCCGGCCGGTGCCGGTCGAAGAGTTTGATCGCGCGTCGACCGCGAGCGCCGCATGAGCGGCGCGGGGTTCTGTGACCGCCGTCACAGACGGTCGGCGGTGCGGACCGGATGGCTTGGCGCGGAAGCGACCGGGTCGACAATTCGGCGGATCAGGGTCCGCTAGGATTGCGGGACGATGGAGAAGACATCGTCAGATCGGCGCGTCGAGCCGGACTTTGTTCCCGAACCGACGGGCGCCCGTGGCCCGCCGGAGCCGATTCCGTCGCGCGATCGAGGTGGCGCGGGATCGCAGCCGCAGCTGCGCACGCTGACCGAGCGGGCGGAGGATCTGCAGTGGCTGGTCGAGCTCGCCCGGGGCGCGCAGCGCCCTCCGGCCGGACACTCGAGCCTGCACCAGCTCCTGGCGCAGGCGACCGCACGCCTGCGCAGCGCGCTCGGGGCGCTCTATGTGCCGGAGAAGCAACTGTGCCTGGTGTACCGGAGCGATTTGCCGGATGCCGGGCCGCTGGCGGAGTTCTGGCTCCGGGCGCGGGACAAGCTCGGCGTCTGGGCGCTGCGGAAACGAGCGCCGCTGGTGCTCAACTGTGCCGGAGAGTCCGGCGCGGCGGTGCCGCGCTGCAAGATTTTGCTCGTTCCTCTGTGCGCCGAAAGCGGCCGGCTGATCGGCGTGTTGGCATTCTTCAGGACTCCGGATTCGGGTGACTACGGCCGGCGGCATAGTTTTCTCGGCACGCAGCTCGGCCGAGTGGCGCTCGCGGCGGTCGAGGCGCAGTTCGATGCGCTGACGGGTCTGCTGACGCGCGAAGCACTGGAACAGCGCCACGCATGTGCGCAAACCGAGCGCCCGGACCTCGACCAGAGCGTGCTGTATTTGGACGTCGATCAGACGCATGTCGTCAACGATCTCTACGGCTTCGAAATCGGCAATGAGATGCTGGTGAAGGTGGCCAACGTGCTCGCCCCGCCGCGCTTGCCGGCGGGGGCGCTGGCTGCGCGCATCTCCGCGGACCGCTTCGCGGTCGTTCTGCCCAATGCGGACATAACCGGTGCCGCGGCGCTCGCCGAGCGGCTGCAGGAGTCGATTCGCGGCCTGACCATCGGCCCGCTCGACGACCCGATCGAAGTGTCCGCCAGCTGCGGCGTCGCGCCGCTGCTGGCGATGCCGCAGGGGCTGGCGCGGGCGGTCGCGGCGGCGGAATTCGCCTGCAAGACGGCCAAGCACGGCGGCCGCGACCGGTTGAAGATCGACAGTTGCGATGACGTAACCATGCTACGCGGACATGTCGATGCGGTGACCGTGGGACAGCTGCGCGCGGCGTTGAAAGCCGATCAATTGCTGCTGTATGCCCAGCGGATCGTGCCGTTGCGCGATGCGGCGCTGCCGGGCGGCTACGAGGTGCTGCTGCGCCTGAACGATCCGTCCGAGGGAGTCGTGCTGCCGGGGACGCTGGTCCAGGTGGCGCGCCGCTACCAGCTGCTGCCCATGATCGATCAGTGGGTGGTGCGCAAGACGCTGCAGCTGCTCGCGGCGCACCGGGAGATTCTCGAGGCGCGCCGCCTAGGCATCTCGATCAATCTTTCGGGGCAGTCGATCGGCGACGAGGAATTCACGCGCGAGCTGGGTGAGGCGTTGCGGGTCGCGCATCTGCCCGCCGGATGCATCACGTTCGAGATCACGGAGCAGGCCGCCGTGAGCAGCCTGGCGCGGGCCGACGAGATGATCCGGCGGCTGGCGCCCTTGAACTGCCGTTTCGCGCTCGATGATTTCGGCACCGGCTCGAACTCCCTGGCCTATCTCAACGCCCTGCCCATCGCGCGGGTCAAGATCGATGGGACGTTCGTGCAAGATATTCTCTCGAATCCACGCTCCCAGGCGACGGTGCGCGGCATCGTCGAGCTCGCGCGCGGCTTCTCCATCGATACCGTGGCCGAGTTTGTCGAGAGTCACGCCATCGCCAAGCGGGTGCGCGAGCTCGGTGTGGACTACGCCCAGGGCTACGCATTCGGCACGCCCGAACCGCTCGAGACCGTGCTGGCCGGACTGTATCGCGAGGAGTCCCGGCACTCGCCGAAGCGGCTACTCGAGGCCTGATTCGCGGGGAGCGCTCGTCCGCCGGGCCATCCGGCCGGTCGCCACGGTCCGCGGCGCGGTATCCTGCCCGGTGCGGCACGGCGATACGAGGGGCGATGGGCGAGCGACAACTCTACGGGGCGATCGAGGCGGGCGGCACGAAGTTCGTGTGCGCGGCCGGTTACGATGCGCAGCGCGCGTCCGAGGTCTCCCGGGCGGTGATTCCCACCGCTGCGCCGCAACCGACGCTCGAGGCGGTCGCGGCGTTCTTTGCCGGAGTCGAGCGTGAGGCCGGTCCTTTCGCCGGCATCGCAGTGGCGGCATTCGGTCCGGTCGATGTCATGCGCGGCTCGCCCTCTTGGGGGTCGCTGCTCGCCACGCCCAAGCCCGGCTGGTCCGGCGTCTCGCTGGTGGAGCCGCTGCGGCGTTTCAATTGTCCGATCGCCCTCGACACGGACGTCAATGCCGCTGCGCTCGCCGAGGCGCGCCTCGGCGCCGGGCGCGGCGTACGTACGCTGGCGTACGTGACGGTGGGCACCGGGATCGGCGGAGGGGCTGTGATCGGCGATCGGTCGGTGAGTGGGTTCCTGCACCCCGAGATGGGCCACATCCGCGTCCGCCGCGATCCACGCGATGAGGGGTTCGCGGGCGTCTGCCCCTTTCACGGCGACTGTCTCGAGGGTCTGGCCAGTGGACCGGCGGTGCTCGCGCGCTGGGCGAGCCCGATGAGCGCGCTGCCGCCGGAGCATCCCGGACATGCGCTCATCGGCGGCTACCTTGGCGAGCTCGCCGCGGTGATCGCCTTGATGCTCTCGAGTGAGCGGATCGTCTTCGGGGGCGGGGTGATGAGCGATGGGTCGCTGATCGTCCACATCCGGGCGGCCGCCCGCCGAATGCTCGCGGGTTATCTGCCGATCGATGCGCGGGCCGGGGGATTCGACCGATTGATTACGCGCGCGGACCTCGGCGACCGGGCCGGCACGGTCGGCGCATTCCTGCTCGCGCAGGAGCTGCGCGCCTCGTCCCTGAAAGAGACTCGGTCCTAGCCCTCGTGCGCGCGCTTGGGGCGCATGCTGCGGGGCATGTCCAGCGTTTGCGGGTGCAGGGACTCCTTGTACGCTGCGGTAAAGGCTTCGACAAAGGTCGGCGGAAGGTGATCCGCCGGACGGTCGAGGAGATTCCGATAAAAGCTCGTGAACAGCCCCCAATGCTGCGAGGGGTCGGGCTTGCCGCGCCGTCCTTGCGCGAAGCGGGCTTCCAGCTCGGCCGGATCGAGGCGGCCGAGGAATTCGATGAACGCGGCCCGGAAGGCCTGCACGAGCGCCAGCTCGTGCGTTTTGACCTCGTCGTGGCGCTCGCGCAGCCACCGGACCGCGTCGACCGCATGAGCGTCATGCTGGGAGAACAGAGCGAGCAGAAGCTCCTCGACTGTCAGCTGCCCGAGCGGCGGGGCGCCGGGCTCCGCCGGCGGCAGTTGGATGTGGAAGCGATCCCGCGCTTGACTGCGCGCACGTTCCAGGTCCTTCAGGCCGACGAGCGCCTCGCGCAGCAGCCGGCCCGCGAGATGCATCATCTCGGCCGGCGCCGGCATCTGTTCCGGCTTGACACCGGCGCCTCGGCAGAACGCCCGCCAGGCCGAATCGTCGGATGCGGCGGTGGCGCTTTCCTCGCGTGCGGTGGCTCGGGACACCCGCCCAAGCCGCCGAGCCAGGGTGTCTTCGCCGTTGTCGGCCCGCGCTCGCGCGCGTTCGGCCACCGGAAGAGGGGGCGGCAGGCCGCCGGGCCGGCTGGGTCCCTGGCCGAAGGCGTTTGCGGGCGGCAGCTCGCCCGCGCTTTCCGGGTCGGCCGTCAGCAGATCCTCCAAATTCAGCTCCGCGCCGATGTCGGTTTGCGCCGGCCCCAGCGCTTGCACCGCCATGATGCGTGAGGGCAGCGCCGCCGCGGAGTCCGACGTGTGCTCCTCGAGGGAGACCCCGAGCTGATATTCTCCGAGGCGCAGCACGTCACCGTCGCGCAGACGGTATGCCTCCGAGCCGCGCTGGGCGAGCGGCTCGGGCTTGTCGTTCACGTAGACGCCGTTGGTGCTGAGATCCTCCAGATAATAGCGTCCCTCGCGGTACGAGATCCGCGCATGACGGGCCGAGACGTAGCGATGCGGATCGGGCAGGACCCAGTCGTTGTCGGCCGAGCGTCCGATGGAGCCGCCATCGGGCCCGAACTCGACGCTATCCCGTCCGGACAGCTGCCGGCGGTGTCCGCTGATGACGCGCAAACGGACGATCATGGTGAAGTGGTGGGACTGGTCATGGCAGAGGGTGTGCGCGCCGGATTGCGCGCGCGCGAAGAGCGCTGCACGGGCCGTCGCGCGCTTCGCGCCGGCTCGAAGCGGAGGGGGTCCGGTGCCATTGGGTGGTCGATCACACGGGGGCCTTGGCTCATCAGGCTGGATATGCTCTCAGTCAGTCTCGAAGCTCCTGGCGCACAATGGTCGGTACCTGCGGCGGCACTCTGACCGGCGCTCCTGGGGCCTTGCGAGCCCGCGTGCTCGAGAGCCTGCTCAGTGGACCGGATCAGGCGAACACCGTCGGGAACGCGGTGCAATGCAGGATCATGCTTGGACGCTGAGCCCCTATAATGGTCACCTCCCGCCAAATTAGCAGCGCACTCCGGCCAATCCATGGCAGCCAGTCACATTTTCCGAATTCTGTTCGTCAACCAGGGCAAGGTGTACGAGGTCTACGCCCGCAAGGTGAATCACGGCGAATTATTCGGCTTCATCGAAGTCGAGGATCTGGTCTTCGGCGAACGCTCCTCGGTGGTGCTCGATCCGTCCGAGGAGCGCATCAAGAGTGAGTTCAACGGGGTCAAGCGCACGTTTCTGCCGCTGCATTCGGTGCTGCGCATCGATGAGGTGAAGAAGCAGGGGGTGAGCAAGATTACCGCGCTCGAGGGCGGTGCGAACGTGGCGCAGTTTCCGATGCCGCTGTATTCCACGCCGCCACACGAGCCGAAATAGCATTCCATGAACGGGCCGACGGTCCTTGCGCTGTCGGGGCGGGCGGCGTTCTCGGGATTCCGCATCGAGAAGCTGCTCGCACGGCTGCAGTCCCTCGAGCCGGCGGTGAGCGGTCTCGGCGCGCGGTTCATGCATTTCGCCGCGCTCGATCGACCGCTCGCGGCCGATGAGCGGGAGCGCCTGGAGCGGCTGCTCACGTACGGTCCGCGGGGAGCCCCGTCCGAGCTCAGCGGACAGACGCTGCTGGTGGTGCCGCGCGAGGGGACGATCTCGCCGTGGTCGAGTAAAGCCACCGACATCATCCGCGTGTGCGGTCTCGCGGCGATCCAACGCGTCGAGCGTGGTGTCGAGTATCGGCTCGGGGCCGCCCATCCGCTGGCGCCTGAGGCGCTCCAGCGCCTCGCGGGGGTCCTGCTCGACCGCATGACCGAAATGGCGTTGCTCGATAGCGCGCAGGCGGCTCGCCTGTTCGCTCACTCGCCGCCGCGGCATGCGCGCCGCGTGGCGCTCGCGGGCGGGCGCGCCGCGCTCGATCGGGTCAACCGCGAGATGGGCTTGGCGCTCTCGGACGAGGAGCTCGACTACCTGCTGGCGAGCTTCCGCCAGCTCGGCCGGGACCCGACCGATGCCGAGCTGATGATGTTCGCCCAGGTGAACTCCGAGCATTGCCGCCACAAGATCTTCAATGCCCGCTGGATCATCGATGGACAGGAGCGCGCGCAATCCCTGTTTGCGATGATCCGCCACACGCACGAGCGCCATCCGCACGGCGTGCTATCGGCCTACCGCGACAACGCGGCGGTGATCGAGGGATCGCACGGCTGGCGCTACTTCGCCGACCCGCGCACCGGCGCTTATACCGAGAGCGCCGAGATGATCGACATTCTGCTGAAGGTCGAGACTCACAACCATCCCACCGCGATCTCGCCGTTCCCGGGCGCCGCGACCGGCGCCGGGGGCGAGATCCGCGACGAGGGCGCGACGGGGCGCGGCGCCAAGCCCAAGGCGGGATTGACCGGGTTCACCGTGTCCCATCTGCGTATCCCGGGGTACGAGCGGCCCTGGGAGCGGCGGTTCGGGCAGCCGGATCGCATCGCCTCGGCGCTGCAGATCATGATCGAGGCGCCGATCGGCGCGGCGTCCTTCAACAACGAGTTCGGGCGCCCGGCCATCTGCGGATATTTCCGCACCTTCGAGCAGCACTGTCCGGGTGATCCGCCGCACCGCGCGCACGGCTACCACAAACCCATCATGATCGCCGGTGGGCTGGGCAACGTGCGCCGCGGCCACGTCGAGAAATCCACCGTCCCCGTCGGCGGCAGGTTGATCGTGCTCGGCGGCCCGGCCATGTTGATCGGCCTCGGCGGCGGTGCCGCCTCCTCGCTCGGCAGCGGCGCCTCGCACGCCGATCTGGACTTCGCCTCGGTGCAGCGCGGCAACGCCGAGATGCAGCGGCGGGCCCAGGAAGTGATCGACAGCTGCTGTGCGCTCGGACCGGCCAACCCGATCCTGCTCATCCACGACGTCGGCGCGGGTGGTCTGTCCAATGCGGTGCCCGAGGCCGCCGCGCACAGCCAACGCGGTGCGCGGGTCGATCTGCGGGCGATCCCGAGCGCCGAGTCCGGCCTCTCGCCGCTCGAGCTGTGGTGCAACGAGGCGCAGGAGCGGTACGTGCTGGTGGTGGCGCCCGACGATCTGCCGGTGTTACGTGCCATCGCCGAGCGCGAGCGCTGTCCGCTCGCCGACATCGGCGCGCTCGAGGCCACGGGTCGGCTGACCGTGCACGATCCATTGCTGGGTGGAGCGCCCGTCGACGTGCCTTTCGATGTTTTGTTTGGCAAGCCGCCCCGCATGACTCGGGAGGTGCTCAGCGCCCCGGGTGCTTCGGCGCCATTCGCGGCCGGCGCGCTCGAGGTGCGCGAGGCGCTCTACCGCGTGCTGCGGCTGCCGGCGGTGGCGGACAAGACCTTTCTCATCACCATCGGCGATCGCACCGTCGGCGGGCTGGTGAGCCGCGACCCGCTGGTCGGACCGTGGCAGGTCCCGGTGAGCGACGTGGCGGTCACTCTGGCGGATCATCGCGGCCTGTGCGGCGAGGCGATGGCCATGGGCGAGCGCAGCCCGGTGGCGGTGCTGGCCGCGCCCGCCTCCGGCCGCCTGGCCGTGGCCGAGGCGATCACCAACATCCTGGCGGCCGATGTCGCAACGCTCGGCCAGATCCGCCTGTCGGCGAACTGGATGGCCGCCTGCGGCGAAGCGGGGGAGGACGCCGCGCTCTACGAGACGGTGCGCGCCGTCGGGCTCGAGCTGTGTCCGGCGCTGGGGATCTCCATCCCCGTGGGCAAGGATTCGCTCTCGATGCGCACCCGCTGGAGCGAGGGGGGCGTGGAGAAAACCGTCGCCGCGCCCGTCTCGCTCATCGTGTCGGCGTTCGCTCCCGTCGGCGACGTGCGCAAGACGCTGACCCCGGTGCTCCAGAGCGGACAGGAAACCGCGCTGTGGCTGATCGACCTCGGCCGCCAGCGGCTCGGCGGCTCGGCGCTCGCGCAGGTCTACGGCGAGATCGGCGGCGAGCCGGCCGATCTCGACGATCCGCAACTGCTGCTGGGGCTGGCCGCGGCGCTCGCCGAGCTGCGCCGGGAGTCGCTGCTGCTCGCCTACCACGATCGCTCCGACGGCGGACTGATCGTGACGTTGGTCGAGATGGCCTTCGCCGGACACTGTGGTCTGGACATCGACCTGCCGGCCGAGCGCGGTGCGGCCGCCGCTCAGTTGTTCGCCGAGGAGCCCGGCGTGGTGGTGCAGGTCGCCGCCCGCCACGAACGGCGCTTGCAGGCGGTGCTGGCGCGCTGCGGGCTCGCGGCGCGTGCCGTACGTCTCGGGACGCCGCAACCGCGGCAGCTGCGCGTGCGGATCACGTGCGGCGGCGAGACGGTGCTGGACGAGCGGTGGCGGGACTTGCGTGCCGCTTGGTCCGAGACTTCCTGGCAGTTGCGCCGGCTGCGCGACGATCCCCAGTGCGCGGACGAGGAGTTCGCCGCGCAGACCGCGGAAGATGATCCGGGCCTGTGCGTCGGCCTCGGCTTCGATCCGCAAGAAGATGTCGCCGCGCCCTATGTGGCGCGCGGGGTGCGCCCCAGGGTGGCCGTTCTGCGGGAGCAGGGCGTCAACAGCCACAACGAGACCGCGGCCCTGTTCGATCGCGCCGGCTTCGCTCCATATGACGTGCACATGACCGACTTGATCGCCGGCCGCCATTCCCTGCGCGACTTCACCGGGCTCGCGGCCTGCGGTGGATTCTCGTACGGGGACGTGCTCGGCGCGGGGGAGGGCTGGGCGAAATCGATTCTGTTCAACCCGGCGCTGCGCGAGCAGTTCCAGGCGTTCTTCGCCCGGCCCGACACGTTCGCGCTGGGCGTGTGCAACGGCTGTCAGATGTTCGCGGCATTGAAAAGCATCATTCCGGGCACGGCGCACTGGCCGCGTTTCGTGCGTAACCGCAGTGAGCAGTACGAATCGCGTCTGGCGCTGGTCGAGGTGCTGCACTCCCCATCGGTGCTGCTGCAGGGCATGGCCGGCTCGGTGCTGCCGATCGCGGTGGCGCACGGCGAGGGGCGCGCGGAGTTCGAGAGCGATACGGCGCTGGAGGCCTGCCGGGCCAGCGGCCTGGTCGCGTTCCGATATGTCGATCATCATCGACGCATCGCCACGGCCTACCCCTACAACCCCAATGGCTCTCCTCTTGGCATCGCCGCGCTCTCGAACGCGGATGGTCGCGTGACCATCACCATGCCGCATCCCGAGCGCTCGGCCCGCTCCGTGCAGAACTCGTGGCGGCCCGACGGAGCGGGCGAGTATGGCGGCTGGATGCGCCTGTTCAGGAATGCCCGCGCGTTCGCGGGTTGACGGCGCCCGCGCGCGGCGCGAGGGAACCTATCTCCGTTCTCCCTCGGTGACGACGCAGGGACGCCGTGGGCCGCCGGCGCGCGGCCGGTGCGCCTCATTGCGGCTCAAGCGGTCCTGTCCACCAGGGCGCTTTCGCCGTCGGCCCAGCTTTGCAGGAGCTCGGCGAGGTGGCGCAGGTCGCGGCCCGGAATCCGTTGCAGCACCTGGCCGGTGGCGGCGCTGGTGACTTCGGCCACGTGCACACCCATCCGCGGGTCGAAGCGCACGACCAACACACGCTCGGCCGCGGCGAGGCGGGCATTGATCCGGCCGACCGACTGCTCGATGGGCGCGGGCGCCGCCGGTGGATCGTGCGGGTCCGTGCCGGCGGCTTGCGCCGCCGGTGCGCGGCGAGGCTTGCGCGGCGGCCCCTGTCTCGCGCCGCCGGAGGACGAGCCGAAATCCAGGCCTTCCGCCGAGCTCACCGAGCCGATCGCAACGCGTTCCTCTGCCATCGCGCATGCCTGTGCGAACAAGGCCCGCCTGTCGGGCGCGCCTTCAGCCCGGCGGTGCCGCCGGCGAAGTCTGGCCCCGCGCTTCCGGGCCGATCGCCGCCCAGGCCTCGCGGATCTCGCCGAGCAGACCCAATACCTCCTCGAGCGCCGCCTTGTCGTTGTTCAGGCTGGCGTGCAGCACGCGGCGCACCATGTAGTCATAGAGATCGATCAGATTCCGGGCCAACGCGCCGCCTTTTTGCAGATCGAGGCTGCCGCGCAGCTCCCCGAGCAGTGTCACCGAGCTGTGCAGGAGGCCGGCCTTGCGAGCGATCGCCCCTTGGTCGATGCAGCAGCGCGCCGCGGCCAGGCGGCCGAGGATCGCGTCGAACAGCGTCAGGACCAGAGCGTGCGGGTCGGCGCCCGCCACGATCCCATGGGCATTGACGCTGCGATAGGCGGCAAGCTTCGATTGCGCGGAGTAAAGGCTCACGTTCTGTCGCTCTCAACCCTGATGCGCTCTTTAGCGGCCGGCACTCGCACGACTTGAGCCGTTGAAGTCGTCAGCCGCCGCTCGATGATCCCTTGGGAGCGTTCGGCAGCGAGGCGAACGCCTGGGTCAGGTACGAGGACGTCGACTGCAGCTGCGAGAGCAGCACGTTGAGCGAGGAATATTGCTGCGTGAGGCTGGCCTGCAGGGCGCTCATCTGTTGACTGAGCTGCTGGCTCTGCTGGGTGAGCGCATTGTTCTGCTGCACCAGCGACTGGCTGAGCGATTCGATCGGTCCGGTGCCGCCGAGCTGGGCGTTGAGCACTGTGTTTAGGCTCGAGGCGACGCCGCTCTTGCCGCTGAACAGAGTGCTCACCGCGCTGAAATGCGTGCTCAGCGCCACCGCCAGCTGCGCCATGTTGAGGCTCAGGCTGCCATCGCTGTTGGCCGTGATGCCGAGACTGGCCAGGGATGTGTACGTCGCGGAGCCGGTGTTCACCACGCCGTAGAGCGCGGCCTGGATCTGGCTCTGCGCGTTCGTCAAGGCCGCATTGCCCATGAGGGGACCGGCCGTGCTCGTGGTCGCGTCGTAGCCGCCCAGCTGCGTGAGACTCGTCTGCAGCGTGTTGTAGGCCTTGACGAAAGTCTGGACGTTGCTCTCGATGGTCGAGGTGTTGTCCGCCACGGTCAGCGTCGCCGGCGCCGACGTGGTGGTCAGAAGATTCAGTGTCACGCCGCTCAAAGCGTTGGTGACGGTGTTGCTGGGGCTGGTATAGCCGATGCCCGCGATGCTGAAACCGGCATCCTGGGCCGCGGTCTGCTGGGTGTAATTGCTGCTCCCGCTGCTGTAGGTCAGCGCGGTCAGGCCGGTGCCCGCGGTCTCGGTGATCGACAGGGTGTTCGACGCGCCGGTCACGGTGGAGGTGAGCACCAGATGCGCGCCGCTCGTCCCGGTGACGACACTGGCCTGGATGCCCGGGTTGCCGCTGGCGGAATTGATCGCGGCCGCGATGCCGGACAGCGAGTCGTTGCCGCTGCCGATGGTCACGGAGAAACTGCTGGCGCCGAGCGAAAGCTGCAGCGTTCCGCTGCCGACGGCGGTGGAGCTGCTGCTGTAGGCCGTGCTGGAGACGATCTGCTGGGCCTGGGCGAGCTGGCTGATCGACACGCTGTAGGAGCCGAGTGTCGCGCCGGGATCCACAGCGGCCGTGAAGGCCGCGGTATTACTGCTGGTGGCGCCGAGCGAGCCGAACGCACCCGGCGTATCGAGCGCGGCGAGGGAGGATTGAAAGGTCGACAGTGCGCTTTTCAACTGCCCGACCGAGGACATCTCCGAGGTCACCGCCTGGGTCTGGCTGGTGATGAGGGCCTCCTGCGGTGCCTGAGTCGCGGCGACCAGCTGGGAGACCAGCGAGGAGACGTTGATGACCGAGCCGCCGGCGGCGCCGGCGCTGGTGCTGCTCGCGATCGAGACGGGTGAGGTGGATGACATCTCACGCACTCCTTGGGCGAACCGGCCGGCGCCTCGAGATTGCGGTGTCCGCCGCCGGGTGGCATCGGGCGGCGCGGTGAGGCGCGGCTGCGCAACGGGTCCGGGGGCGGGGCCTTGCGGCGCCCGCCCCCGGGGTCGTCCCTTGCGGTCGCAGACTCATCTCCTCACGAGCCCGAACCTCACGGCAGCTTCTGCAGCAGCGTGAGGATGTTCTGCGGGATGATATTGGCCTGGGCCACCATCGCCGTGCCCGCCTGCTGCAGGATCTGCGCCTTGGACAGGCTCGAGGTCGCCTGAGCGTAGTTCGTGTCCACGATCTGGCTCTTGGCCGCGGACAGGTTCTGGGAGTCCGTCTGCAAGCCCGTGACGGCCGCCTGGAACCGGTTCTGGAAGGCGCCGAGCTGCGCGCCCGTGGTGGCGATCTGCTGCAGCGCGTTGTCGATGGAGATCAGCGTGAGATTGGAGTTGCCCACCGTGTTGACGTTGAGTCCGCTCAGGTACTG
>DAIDUQ010000052.1:0-40129 GCA_027456605.1 Steroidobacteraceae bacterium
CCCCTGCCCTGACAGAGAATGCCGCGGCTGCGCGCGAAGGCGACCAGATCGTGGACGGTCAGAAAATACGGCTCGTAGCCGAGCTCGGCGATCACCTCCAGCTCATGCTCGAGCGCGGCGCGCTCGCCCGGCGGCACGCCCGGCGGCCAGCGGCGCCGCGCACCGGCCTCGGTGAGCCGGCGCAGATGGCTCGCCGGGGTCTGCCCCGGCGGCACCAGCTCGCTCGGGTACTCGTAGCGCAGCTCATCGAGCGAGAATGTGCAGCGCTGCGCGATTCGCACCGTCGCTTCGAGCAATTGCGGCGGGTAGAGCTTGGCGAGGCGTCCGCGCTCGCGCAGGTAACGCTCGCCATTGGGATGAAGAGCCCCGGCCACCTCGGCAATGGGCCTGTTGAGCCGGATGGCGGTCAGCGCATCCTGCAGTTTGCGCCGTGAGCGCACATGCATGTGCACGTCGCCGCTGGCGGCCTGCGGCAGCCCGACCTCGCGTGCGATGTGCGCAAGGACCGCGAGCCGCTCGCGGTCGGCGCCACCGCGCAGCAGCTCTACGGCGACCCACACCTCGCCGGGGAAATGCGCGGCGAGCCACCGCGCCTCCTGCGCCCGCGGCGCTTCGCCCGGCAGCCACAAGATCAGGCAATGCGCGAGGGTCTCGGTGAGATCGCTCCGTGTCAGCCGGTAGCCGCCCTTGGCCGCGGCGCGACGGCCGCGGGTGATGAGCCGGCAGAGACGGCCGTAGCCGTGCCGATCGGTGGCGAGCGCCACCAGAGCGAGGCCGCACTCGAGTGTCAGCTCCGAGCCGATGATGAGCTTCACGCCCCGCTCCTTGGCCGCCACGTGCGCGCGCACCACGCCCGAGAGCGAGCATTCGTCGGTCAGCGCCAGGGCCGTGTAGCCCATCTCGGCGGCCCGGGCGACGAGCTCCTGCGGATGCGAGGCCCCGCGCAGGAAGGTGAAATTGCTCAGGCAGTGCAGCTCCGCATACGCGGGCCCGGAAGCCCCATTCAAGCGAACACTCCCTGCAGGAACCAACGGTGCGGTGCGGCGCGCTCGCGGAACAGCCACAGCCGCCGGCCGTGCACATCCACGGCCTCGTAGTAATCCCGCTCGATGTCGCGGCCATCCCACCAGCCGGTCTCGATCCGCTCCGGCTCGCTCTCGAGGCGCAGCGCGCCGCGATAGCGCGGCACACCGCCGCGCTGGCGCAACGGCCGCGGCACGGGCAACAGCCATAAAGGGCGCGCCGCGGCGAAATCGCCGGAAGCGATTCTCGACGGTGCGAAGCTCCGGTCCCGCAGCGGCAAGTCGCGCGGCGGCGAGCGTCCGAGCGGGATAGGTTGGGCCTCCGAGACCTGCTGCCGCGAAGTCGCGGGTGACGCCGGGAAACGGGGTCCCGCTCCCGGAGGTTCGCCGCAAGCGGTAAACGACCGGTCAGGACGGGCGGGCTGGAAAGGCTTCTCCCGGGAACGGGCCGTGGCGGAACCCCAACAGGCTCCCGGTTCTGTCACCCGCCCAGCGGCCTCCGGCCGATGATCCGACACGACCGCAAGGCCCTGGACCGCCTCGGGACCGAGCCGGGCGCGCAACCGCTCGATGAATGCCGAGCCGCGCGCCTCGGGCAGACCGCCGTGCTCACCGCTTTGCCAAAGCCCGGAGGAGCACAATGCCCGCGGCACGGGCTCGCCGGCGCGCAACTCGCACGTATGCGCCGGCTCCGGCAACGCGAGCATGCGCAAACGCTCCCCGAGCAACTCGGCGAGCCGCGCCGCATCGGCCAAGGGAGCCGCCAGACGCAGCACACAGCGGGTCGGCTCGGCGTGCCGATGCCACAGGCGACACTCGATCGCCAACACCCCGCACTGGCGGGCCTCGAGGAAACGTCCGAGCGCCTCGATCAGCGGCGCCAGCGCCGCGGTGAGCTGTCCGTGGCTCGCCGACTCGCAAGGCAGCTCACGGCGACGGCGGAAGCGCACCGGCGCCTCGAATCGTTCGCGCGGATCGGGCGCGCGCCCCGTCAGTCGGTCGAGGTCGGCAAGCCGGACCGCGCCGAAGCGCTGCGCGAACCCCGCGCGGGGCAGGCGCAGGACCTGACCGATGGTGTGCACACCGATCGAGGCGAGCCGATCGAGGGCCTCCTGCGGCCAGCGCAGCACCCGCAGCGGCAGGGGCGCGAGCGAGCCGATGAGCCGGGCCGCATCCTGCAGCACCAGGGCGCATTCGCAGCGCGCGGCGGCGAGCGCCGCCAGGGGTGTCGGCGCGAACGCCAGGCTGCCGGCGATCGCCAGATCGGCGCACTCGCGCCTCAGCGCGCGCCGCAAACCCTCCACCCCGCCGAACAGGTGCAGACTGGCGCGCACCTCGAGCAGCAGCCCATCGGGTGGCGCCAGGCTGACGCGGGGTGTGAAGCGCAGTGCGCGCAGGGCCAGACGCTGCAGCCCCTGCGGTGCGCACTGCGCGGCCGCTCCTGCGAGGTGCACGCCCACCCACAGCTCTGTCGCCGGAGCTCGAGACGCGCCACCGGCCGGCCCCAGGACCTCGTCTGGCCGCGCGACCTGCGGCTGCGGGACCGTGGGCCTCGGCGATCGGTTCCCGGCGCCCCTTGCGGCCTCGTGGCCGCGGGTCTCCAAGACCTGTCCCCGTCGGGCGCTCGGGCGCGCATCGCTGCGCGTAAACAGATCGATGGTTCGGCGCGCTCTCATGGATCCCCTCCAGCCCCGGTGGACGCTGCATCCCAGGTTAGATCGAGGGAGCCCCGCGCGCCGCCACGGCTTTTGAGCAGCGTGACCCGTACCCCGCGCTCGAGCGGCTCCACAGCCACCCGCAGCATCGCCGCAGAAGCCTCACGGGCCGACGCGCGCGGCCGAAACAACACCCCGAGGGCGCTGCCGCGCTGTGCGGCCAGATGCAGACGGCGGATCTGACGCGGCAGCGCATGCCGCGCCCAGGCGAGCACGCTGTCGCAGGCACCCGAGCCGAGCGCCTGCTCGAAAGCCCACAGGCATTCGCGGCCTTGCGCACGCACGATCAGCAGCCGCGACAGCTCGACGCCGGCGGCGGCCAGCGCCGGCGTAAACGGCGAAAGCGGTGGCGCCACCCATGCGCTCCAGCGTGCCTCGGGCCGGGCGGTGAGCGCGGCCAGCGCCGGCAGCAACAGTTTGAGTTCGCCCACCCCGAAGCGGGCCGGCAGAACCTCGATCAGACCACTGCGCGGCCATCCTCCGCCGGGCAGCCCCTCATCGAGGCGGGAAAATCCACTCGACCACACCGGTTGCCGGGCCGCGTGCCCGGCGCGCCAGAGCAGAGGATGCGCCAAGAGACCTTCGAGCCGCGACGCTCGTTCGTGAGGCGGGTCCGACGGCATTGCGCCACAACCCGGCGGATCGGCCGACATGAGCGTGGGTTCCCATCACGACAATTACATCAGCCCATGCGACTTGCCCCGGCGCAGCACCCCGACCACGATGCCCTCGATGAGCAGCGACTGCGCCTTCAGGTCGACCCGGATGGGCTCGAAATCGCTGTTTTCCGGCAGCAGCCAGACGACCGAGCCTTCCTGTCGGTACCGCTTCACGGTGACCTCGTTCTCGAGGCGCGCCACGACGATCTGCCGGCTGCGCACATCCGCGGTGCGATGCACGGCGACCAGGTCGCCATCGAGGATGCCGGCGCCCTTCATGCTCATGCCGGTGACCTTGAGCAGGTAATGCGGCCTGGGCTGGAACACCCCCGGATCGATGTCCAGACGCGCCTCGATGTTCTCTTCGGAAAAGATCGGGCGCCCGGCGGCAACCCGCCCGATCAGCGGCAATCCCATCTGCTCACGAATGGTGTCCTTGAGCTGGATACCGCGCGAAGCGCCCGGCACCAGTGCGATGACCCCCTTGCGGGCCAGGGCGCGCAGATGATCCTCGGCCGCATTGGGCGAGCGGAAACCAAGCTCGCGGGCGATTTCGGCCCGCGTGGGCGGCATGCCCTCGTGCGTGATGAAGCGCTGGATGAGGCGCAGAACCTGCATTTGACGGGGCGTGAGGTCGGACATGGCGAGTCTGTTCGTTTATACAATGCTGTGATTATATCCATAAAAATGCCGCTGACAAGCCCCTGCGCGCCACGGCCGGCCCGATCCCCGCCGCCACACATCCTGTCGCGCGCTGGCGACCCTGTGAGCCCGAGGGCCTCGCGCCGCGCCCTCAGAGCGCACCGCTTCATTCCATGCTCTCGGTCATCCCCTAGTCATCCCTCGGTGGCTTTCACCCGTTCATTCAGCTTGCATTCATCTGCGATCCCAACCCCTTGCGCTCAGCCCCAAAATCCAATAAAAACAGCGCGGACAGGGTTGCATTCCCCGGGCAAATTTGTTGGACTTACAGGCTCGAGTCGTGGGGGAAGCTCCACCTCGGTTCGTTTGCAGTTTTTTTCAAGACTTCCTCAATGAACAACCCTAAGGGGACCTTATGAAGTACGCGAGCGTAATGAAGGTGGCTGCGGCCGCGGCGCTTGTAGTCGGTCTCGCCGGCTGCCAGAACCTGACTCCCATTAAAACCGATGTCGCCAATCTGAAATCGCAGGTTGCCCAGCTGCAGACGCAGAGCGCGGCGAACCAGAGCGCGGCCGCCAAGGCTCAGAGAGAGGCTCAGGCTGCTCGGAACGCCGCTGACCAGAAGTCCGCCGCCGCCCAGAGCACCGCCAATGAGGCGCTCTCGCTGGCACAGTCGAACAAGGCGGCCATCGACGCCACCAACGAGAAGATCGACCGCATGTTCAAGCGCTCGATCTCCAAGTAAGAGCCTCCGCTCCTACGACAAAACGCCGCGCACTGCGCGGCGTTTTTTTTACCCTGGTGTTGCTACGGGCTCGACCCATTTCCTCATGGATCGCTGATCGTTGCCCATCGCCTGCAGGCGACCCCGAAGCAGGGAACGTCGGCATGAAATAGGCACAGGCACATGCGCGCCGCCGCGGCCGGGCACGATGCCCGGTTCCAGCGCCTTTCAATAACGGATCAGCGCCGACCCCCAGGTGATTCCGCCGCCGAAGGCCTCCAGCAGGATCAGGTCGCCACGGCGGATCTTGCCCGAGCGCACCCCGAAATCCAGCGCCAGCGGCACGGAGGCGGCCGAGGTGTTGCCGTGATCCTGAACGGTCGTGATCACCCGCTCCATCGGCAGATCGAGCCTGCGCGCGGTCGCTTGGATGATGCGCAGATTCGCCTGATGAGGCACCAGCCAGTCGAGCGCCGCGCACTCCAGCCCATTGGCCGCGAGCGCCTCCTCGATCGACTTGCTGAGCGTGTTCACCGCGATCTTGAAGACATCGTTGCCCGTCATGGTGATCGCCCGGCGGGGCTTGGAGAGGTCCGTGCCGCCGCCGCTGTAGAGCAGATTCCAGTACTCGCCGTCGGCATGCAGATGGGTCGAGAGAATGCCGGGCTCCTCGGCCGGCTCGAGCAATACCGCGCCCGCGCCGTCGGCAAACAGCACCGCGGTGGAGCGATCGGTCCAGTCGGTGATGCGCGAGAGCGTCTCGGCGCCGATCGCCACGGCGCGCTTCGCTTCGCCCGCGCGCACGAATTTGTCGGCGATCGACAGCGCGTACATGAAGCCGCTGCAGGCCGTCTCCACACTGAAGGCCGGTACGCCGCGGCAGCCGAGCCGCGCCTGCAGCAGCACGCCGCAGTTGGGGAAGAGCAAGTTCGGCGTGGTCGTGCCGAAAACGATGAGGTCGACGTCCTCGGGCTTGCAGCCGGCGGCATCGAGCGCGGCGCGCACGGCGTGCTCGGCCAGATCGACAGTGGTCTGCCCGTCCGCGGCGATATGCCGCCGCTCGATGCCGGTGCGCTCGCGAATCCATTGATCGCTGGTGTCAAGCATCTTCTCGAGATCGAAATTGGTCAGCACCTTCGCGGGCAGGTAGGAGCCCGTTGCAGCGATGCGCGAGTACCTCAAGACGTGAAGCTCCCGGTGGATTGCGACCCAGTCAGCGCCTGGGCAATGTGCGTCGTCAACCCGTGACGCGCGGCCCGCGCGGCGGTCAGGACGGCCCTGGAGAAAGCCATTCCATCGGCGCCCCCGTGGCTTTTTACCACGATCCCGGTCAAACCGACCATGCAGGCGCCGTTGTAGCGCCGTGGATCGAGGCGCGCAGCCACACGCGACAGCACCCCGCGAGCGGCCAGACCCGCCAGCCGCGAGCGCCAGGTCGCGTGAAATTCCTCACGCATCCGGCTGGCAATCAGCGTGGCGGCCCCTTCCATGGTCTTCAAGGCCACATTGCCGGTAAATCCGTCGGTCACGACCACATCCACGTCGCCGGAAAAGATGTCGTCGCCCTCGACGAAGCCCAGGTAGTTCAAGCCACTCGCGAGCAGCAGCCCGTGCGCGGCCTGTACGACTTCGTGCCCCTTGATGTCCTCCTCGCCAATGTTCAGCAGCCCGATCCGCGGTCCCACCACGCCGTACACGTCCCGCGCGATGATCGCGCCCATGGCGGCGAATTGGCGCAACTGTTCGGGCGTCGCCTTGGTGTTCGCGCCGAGATCGAGCATGTGGGTATGGCCATGCGCGGCGGGGATCGCGGAGATGATCGCGGCACGATCCACACCCGGGAGCGTCTTCAGCACGAAGTGCGAGATCGCCGTCAGCGCGCCGGTGTTGCCGGCGCTGACGCACGCGGCGGCACGGCCGCTCTTGACGAGCTCGACCGCCACGCGCATCGAGGAGTCCTTCTTGTGCCGCACCGCCTCGCGCGGGTGCTCGCTCATACCGACCACTTCCGTGGCCGGCACGATCTCGATCCGCTCGCGCACCGGCGCGGGCAGCGCCTCGAGCGCCGCCTCGATCAGGGCGCTCTCGCCCACCAGCAGCACGCGCAGCTCCGTCTGCTCGGCGAGCGCCTCCAGGACGCCCCCAATGTGTTCACGCGGCTGGCGATCGCCGCTCATCACATCGATGGCGATCGGCAACACGGGCACGTGCCTGCTTATTCCTGATCGGACTCGGCGGGCTTCTCGAGGACGCGGCGTCCGCGATAGAAGCCATCCGGCGTGATGCGATGACGCAGGTGAGTCTCGCCCGACTGCGGATCGGTCGAGAGCGCCGGCATGGCAAGTCCGTCGTGGGAGCGGTGCATGCCGCGCTTGGAAGGGGTCTTGCGGCTTTTCTGAACGGCCATAATGTCCTCATGCGCACGAGGCGCGGAAACTCACTTTTGACTCAACAGCTTGCCCAGCGCGGCAAACGGTCGCTGCGTGACCGCCTCCGCCGGCGTCTCGTCCTGGTCCGCGCCTGCGCACGGGGCGAGCCCGCACGGGGTATCGGCGCCGTGCAGCGGCACGATCGGCAAGCTCAACAACAACTCCTCCTCGACCAGCTCGCCGACACTGATCCAACCTCCCGCGGCGAGCACCGGCTCGAACGGTTCGGGCACGGCACCCGCACCGCCGGCGTCCTGGAGCAACGCCATGCGCACGGAACTGCTGACGGGCAGCGACACCGGTTGCATGCACTTCTGACAGCGCATGATTGCCGTTCCATGCATCACCACATGCGCGGTCGCAGTGTCATGGTGACGCCCGAAACGCACAATGCCGGACACGTTGCCGCCGACCTGATCGGCTCGGGCCGCCACACGCGCCAGATCTTCGAGCGCGATGTGGAACTCGAACGCGGCCTCCCCGCGGGAAACCCGCTCGATATCGAGCGGCTTGGACCAGGGCGGCGGCATGGGGCGCGTATAATAGGTATCCGAATCGGGCAAGTCAAAGTCCGATGGGCCATTAAGTCCTTGTTTCCGGGAGATGATTTGCATCCCACGCCGTGTTCGCATGCCTGAGGTCATTCTCGCCTCCACTTCGTCTTACCGCCGTGCGCTGCTCGAGCGGCTGCACGTGCCCTTCGCCACCGTGGCGCCCAAAGTCCGCGAGGACCCCCGGACTGGCGAACTGCCGGCCGATCGCGCCACGCGACTCTCGCTCGAGAAGGCTCAGGCGGTCGCCAAATTCCACCCCGACGCCGTGGTCATCGGCAGCGACCAGGTCGCTGCCGATGACCAGCGCGTGCTGCACAAGCCGCTCGACGCGGCCCGCTGCCGCGAGCAGTTGCGCAGTGTCAGCGGTGCTCGCGTGCGCTTTCACACCGGCTGCGCCGTGCTTGCCGGTCGGGGCGCGATCCGGCTGACACATCTGGATACCACAACGGTGGTGTTCCGGCGCCTCGAGACGCCGGAGATCGAGCGCTATGTCGAGGTCGAGCGACCGCTCGACTGCGCGGGGGGCTTTCAGGCCGAGGGTCTCGGCATCGCCCTGTTCGAGCGCATTGAGAGCATCGACCCGACCGCGCTCATCGGTCTGCCGCTGATCTGGCTCGCCGAAGCCCTGCGGCGCGCCGGCTGTCGCGTGCCCTAGGGCGCGAGCCGCTCCAGGACCGCGGCGAGATCCGCCGGCAGCGGCGCGCTGGCGCTGAAGGGCACCCCACCGGGCCACTCGAAGCCGATGCTGTGCGCATGGAGAAACATCCGCTGCAGTCCTCGGGCGCGCAGTGCCGCATTGCAGGCCGCATCACCGTACTTCTCGTCCCCCGCCACAGGATGGCCCGCGTAGGCGGCGTGCACGCGGATCTGATGAGTCCGGCCCGTATGCAGCGTCACCTCGAGCAGGCTCACGGTGGGCCCGCCGCGCGAGCGCGTACCGAACACCTGTAAGGGCCGGAAATCGCTCACCGACGGCTTGCCACCCGCATCGACCCGCACGGTACGCTCACCGCCCACCCGGGTATCGGTGCGCAGCGGCACGTCGATGCGCTTCTGGCCCAGCGTCCAGCGACCGGCCAGCAGCGCCAGATAACGCTTCTCGCTGCGCCCCTCGCGCAGCACCGCATGCGCGTCGCGAAGCGCCGCCGGCGTGCGTGCCACAAGCAGGCATCCGCTGGTATCCCGATCGAGTCGATGAACGAGCTCGAGCGTCTCGGCGGGACGCAGCGCCCGCAGGGCCTCGATGACCCCAAATCGCACTCCGCTGCCGCCGTGGACGGCGAGACCGGCGGGTTTGTCCAGAGCCAGCAGTCGGGCATCCTCGTAGATGATGGCCTGCTGAACGGTCTCGATCACGCTGGCGGACGGGGCCGGGGTCTGCGGCTCGGCCACGATGCGCACCGGCGGGATGCGCACCCGGTCGCCGGCGGCAAGCCGGGTCTCGGGCGTGACGCGACCGCCGTTGAGCCGCACCTCGCCCTTGCGGATGATCCGGAACAGCCGCGTCCGCGGTACTCCGGGAAGCTGATCACCGAGGAATTTATCGAGCCTGAGCCCAGCCTCGTCCATTGCCACGTCGACGTACCGCACTCCGGTCCGCGCTTCGGTCCCCTTCTCCTCTTCCACGGCCGTCTTCCGCCCTAAGATACTGTTTCTACAGCAATCGTTGCAGTATACTCTGCCGGCCGTCCGAGAGTGGACGCGCCAATGGTTCGCGGCGCCAAGCGCCGCATGTTAGTTGGACCTCCTAAGTAGAGGCCATCGTATTGGGCCGACAAGATCGCTGCCGGCGTAGAACCCCGCAACGGGTTCCGCGGGCAGCGCCTCCGGTTGAGACCATCGAAGGATTTCCGGCACCCGCCCATGTCGTGGTGTGCATCGTGATCATCGAGGCTCGCGCTGACACGCCGAGTCCCAGAAATCTTCGCTGCTGCGGCGCGTTTGCGCCGCGGCCTCCCGTGCGCTTGCCGGCCCCTCACCGTACAACAGTAGGGGCACATGAAAAGAATGCTCGTCAATGCGACTCAGGAAGAGGAGCTGCGGGTCGCTCTGGTCGATGGGCAGAAGCTCTTTGACCTGAGTATCGAGATTCCCTCCCGGGAACAGAAGAAAGCGAACGTCTACAAGGGTCGCATCTCTCGTATCGAACCTTCCCTGGAAGCCTGCTTCGTCGACTACGGAGCCACTCGCCACGGCTTCCTGCCCTTGAAGGAAGTCACCCGCGACTATTTCCGCCACAGCCCCCAGGGCGGGCGGATGAACATCCGGGAACTGCTCTCCGAGGGCCAGGAGCTGATGGTTCAGGTCGAAAAGGAGGAACGCGGCAACAAGGGGGCCGCGCTCACCACCTTCATCAGCCTCGCCGGCCGCTTCCTCGTGCTGATGCCGAACAATCCGCGCGCCGGCGGAGTCTCGCGCCGCATCGAGGGCGAGGATCGTGACCAGATGCGCGAGGTCATGAGCCAGCTGCGCATTCCGGAGGGCATGGGCGCGATCGTGCGCACCGCCGGCGTGGGGCGCAGCGTCGAGGATCTGCAATGGGACCTCGACAACCTCAAAACGCAGTGGGACCAGATCGCCTCGGCGGCCGAAGGCCGCAGCGCGCCGTTCCTCGTCTACCGGGAAAGTGACGCGGTCACGCGCGCCCTGCGCGACTATCTCTCCGACGACATCGGCGAGGTGCTGGTCGACGATGATGCCGCATTCGAGAAGGCGCAGGAGTACATGCAGCGGTTCATGCCGGCCGATGCCCAGCGGCGGCTGAAGCGCTATACCGACGACATCGCGCTGTTCACGCGCTTCCAGATCGAGAGCCAGATCGAATCGGCGTATGCCCACAAAGTGCAACTGCCCTCCGGCGGCAGCATCGTCATCGACTACACCGAGGCCCTGGTCTCGATCGACATCAACTCGGCGCGCGCCACCAAGGGCAGCGACATCGAGGCAACCGCGCTCAATACCAACCTCGAGGCGGCCGACGAGATCGCCCGGCAGCTGCGCATTCGCGACATCGGCGGCCTGATCGTCATCGATTTCATCGACATGGAGTTGGGCAAGAACCAGCGTGAGGTCGAGGATCGGCTGCGCGATGCGATGCGCATGGACCGCGCGCGCATTCAGATCGGCAAGCTCTCGCGCTTCGGACTGTTGGAGATGTCGCGCCAGCGACTGCGCCCCTCGCTCGGGGAGTCGAGCCACTTCGTCTGCCCGCGCTGCCTCGGCATCGGCAGCATACGCAGCGTCGAGTCGATGGCGCTGGCGGTCCTGCGCCTGATCGGCGAGGAGCTGCGCAAGGAGCGCACCACGAAGATCATCACCCAGCTGCCGGTGGACGTGGCGACATTCCTGTTCAATGAAAAGCGCGAATGGCTGCGCACGCTCGAGAACAAGCGCGAGGCGGAGCTGCTCATCGTGCCCAATCCGCACATCCAGACGCCGGAATATTCGATCAAGCGCGTGCGGGATGACGAAGCCGAGCTGCCCGAGAATCGCCAGACGAGCTATCTGATTCCCACGCCGCCGGAGGCGATCGAGCCGGGCAGCACGCGCGAGAAGCGTCCGGCGGCGGAAGTCGCCGCGGTGACCCCGATTCTTCCGCCGGCGCCGGCGCCCATCACCGTCTCGGCCTCGCAGCCGAATGTGCCCTCAGTCCGCGAGCGTGCGGGCACAGGACTGTGGTCACGCTTGAAGGGGCTGTTCTCGCCTACGGGCAAGGAGCCCTCCCCCGAGTCCGAGCCACGACCCGAAGCGGCGACGCGCAGCCCACATCACCACGTCGAGCGCTCACGTGACGGACGACGGGACCAAGGCCACCAGGGCCGCCGAGGTGAAAGAAACCGTCGCCCGCAGGGCGAGCACCGCAGCGCGGACTCTCGGGGCCGGGACCACTCCGAGCGACGCCCTCGCGACCGCGACCGCGAGCCCGAGCGCAGACCGACACAACCCAACGCCGAGGCGGGCCCCACCGCACCGCATGCAGAGCCGACGACGCCTACCAACGGCACCCATCCGCAATCTGAGCGTGGCGAGCGTGGCGAGCGTCGTGGCCGGCGTCGCGGCCGACGCGGCGGCCGACGCAGCAGTGGCGGTGCGCGTGAGCACACAGCCAGCGAGACGGCAGCAGGCAGCACCCAGGACGCTGCGGTGCACGCCCCTGCCGCCGCGGAACCGGACCAGAACCGCGGGAATGCCGGGCCGCAGGATGGTGCGCCGACGGGCCGGCCGCCCCGTGCGAGCTCGGCGCCTCAGGAATCCTTCGCGCCGCGCGAAGCGCCTGCGGCAAGCCCGTCTCCAACTCCCGCGCCCGCGGCGGCTCCAGCGGTACGGCATGAGGTACCCGAGCCCCGCCATGAGACACCCCCGGCGCACTCGGCCCACTTCGAGCCTTCAGCGCCCACGGCATCCGCCGCCGGTCCGCAGACCAAGCCGTATGTGGTCTGGTCCTCGGCGCCGCCGGATCGGACACCCGAAGGGCCCACCCGCTCGGAGGAGTAAGACGGATCAGCCGGCGCGCGGGATGCGCGCCGGCGGTCGGACCTCTCCGGCACGCAGCGCCTCGCACAATCCCCGCGAGGCCGCCTCGATCAGATCGAGCACGTGCTCAAAGCCGTTCTCGCCCCCATAGTAGGGATCAGGTACCTCGCGGGTTCCGGCGTCCGGCGCGTAATCGAGGAACAACCCCATTCGATCCTGCGCCGCGGCGGGCGCGCGCCGCTCCAGGGTGTGCAGATTCTGGTGATCCATCGCGAGAATGAGATCAAACGTCTCGAAGTCGCGGGGCTCGACGACTCGCGCACGCAGACTCGACAGATCGTAACCGCGGCGGGCGGCCGCCTCGCGGGTGCGCCGGTCCGGCGGCTCCCCGACGTGGTAGCCGGCCGTACCGGCCGAGTCGACTGACAGGGTCAGCTCCGGCAGCTCGCGTGCCGACACCGCGCGAAACACACTCTCCGCCGTCGGCGAGCGGCAGATATTTCCCAGACAGACGAACAGAATTCGCACGCAAGCCTCGCGATCGGCCCGTCAGCGCACGCTGTAGCCCCGCGCCTGAAGGCAGGCGCTGACCGCCTGGCGGAAATTGCGGGCCCTGTGATCGAGCACTCGCTGCTGCGCCTGAGCTGCGGCCTGTACGGCGCCGGCATTCTCCGCATTCGTCTGGGCATTGGCCTGATCGGCGGCATTGCCGATCATCGCCCCGGTCACGGCACCGAACATGGCTCCCGCACCCCGGTCCCACGGATTGGAAATCGCCGCACCGAACAATGCCCCCGCCACCGCGCCGATGGCGGTATCGGTGCCCGGCGGCGGACCCTGCACCGCGACACGGTCGTAGATCGGCACGCCCGGCGCGCTTGGATCGAAGCCCGTCTGGTGTACCGCCCAGACGGTGCATTGGTAACGGTCGCGCCGCTGCTGCGCGGGAGACTGGTTATGCATCGGGTACGCATAGACCGTCGTGTTCGGAGGACGCACGTACGCCACGGGTTCCGGCTGGGGCTGAGGCTGCAGCGTCGCGCACCCTGAAAGCGCCGCCAAGCTGCAGCACAGGGCACCCAGAGCGGCTGTGCGCCACATCCGCGGTGAACTCGGCAATTGCATGATCCCACCTGACATATGTCGTACGCCCGGCTCGCGTCGGCTGGCGGCGGCCGAAACGTCCTTCCTCATTGAGTCTTGACGCGTCCGGCCCAGGTGAAGTTCCTCACCCGCGCACCCCGGTCGACCGGCTCAAGATAGCACAAGCCTGGGCTCGGGCCGATCAGCCGATCAGCGCCGCGACCCGACGCAGATCCTCCGGGGTATTGACGTCCGGCCCCGGCGGCTCGCGGGCCTCGGCCACCTGAATGACCAGACCGTGCTCGAGCGCGCGCAACTGCTCGAGCTTCTCCGCACGCTCCAGCGGGGTCGGCGCCAGGCCAGTCAGCATGCGCAGCGCCGCGACCCGATAGGCGTAGATGCCCACGTGGCGTCGCGCTCCCTCGAAGCTGCGCACACTCGCCGCTCCCGCCGGCGCGCCATCGCGGTGCAACGGAATCGGCGCTCGCGAGAAATACAGCGCCCGCCCCCGCCGATCGGTAACCACCTTGACGGCATTCGGGTCGAGAAATTCCTCCTGCGACGCGATGGCGGTCGAGAGTGTCGCCACGGCCGCTTCCGCGTATGCATTGAGCAGCGCCGCGACCTGCGCGATGTTCGCCGGCGGTATCAGCGGCTCATCACCCTGCACGTTCACGACGATATCGCTATCCGGCCACCCCTCGATCACGGCCAACTCCGCGATCCGGTCGGTCCCGGAGGCATGCAGCGCGGACGTAATGCGCACTGCGGCGCCGAATGTGCGCGCCGCAGCCGCGATCCGCTCGTCGTCGGTCGCGATCGACACATCGGTCGCGCCCGCCACACAGGCCTTCTCGTACACCCACTGCAGCATCGGCTTGCCGCCGAGATCGGCGAGCGCCTTGCCCGGCAGGCGGCTCGAGGCGGCTCGGGCCGGAATGGCGACGTGAAACGCGCCCAACGGCGTTCAGTGCTCGAGCAGAGGGTCGTCGCTGGCGAGCTGGCGCGCCTCCTCCTCGAGCATGACCGGTACGCCGTCGCGCACCGGATAGGCCAGCCGATCCACGCGGCAGACCAACACACCGGCCTCGCGCCGGTAGATCAGCGCGCCCTTACAGATGGGACAAGCGAGTATCTCGAGCAGACGGGCGTCCACCAGCTAACCTCCGCGGGAAACTTCGAACGAATCGATCGTGCGCATCAGCCGCTCGATCAGCCGGGCCGCATCGCTCTGGCCGAAGGAGGCCTCGACGGGCACGAACCACAGCCGGCTGTCGGCCAGATGCGCGCATTTTACGGCATCCTTCTCCGTCATGAGCACTGGCCGCGAATCGCCGAAATCGAGGTCCGCGGCCCCGAGCGGCCGGTGGTCGGGGAACGGATGCTCGATGAGCGAAAGGCCCTGGGCGCGCAGAGTCCGAAAGAACCGGCGGGGATTGCCGATACCGGCGACCGCGTGCACCGGCGTACCGCGAAAGGCCTCGAGGGCGCGCCGCCCGATGCCGCACACCGCCTGCGCCGCGCCCGGCTCCAAGTCCATCCGCACCACCAGCGCCGGGTAGTGCCGCTCGGCCGTCTGCAGCGACGGGTGCTCCGAAGCGCCGTTGATCACCAGCACCTCGGCGCTCGCGAGCCGCGCGAGCGGCTCGCGCAGAGGTCCCGCCGGCAACAGCATGCCGTTGCCGAACCCGCGCGCGCCGTCGGCCACGACGATGGCGCAATCGCGCGCCAGCGCCAGATTCTGCAAGCCGTCGTCCGCGACGACGATCTGCGCGCCGCGCGCCAGCACCGCGCGCGCAGCCGCCAGGCGATCCCGGCCGACCGCCGTGACGCAGCCGCTGCGCCGGTACAGAATCAGCGGCTCGTCGCCGACCTCGCGCCAAGCCGATTCCGCGCACAGCACGCGCACGGCGCCGGCCGCTCCCCCGTAGCCGCGCGAGATCAGTCCGACGGTCCGCTCGCGCCGCGTCAGCGCCTTGGCGATCCATACCGCAAGGGGGGTTTTGCCGGTGCCGCCGACCGTCAGGTTGCCGACCACGATGACCGGCGCGGCCAGCCGCTCGGGCGGCCGCGCCCGCGCCCGCCGGCGCCCCTCGACGATGCCGTACAGCCATGCCAGCGGCGCCAGCCCCGGGAACGAGCGCCGCGACTCGTACCAACGGCGGTTGAGCCACTGCTCCATCGCGGCTCAGTCGCTGAACTGCAGACGATACAACTGCGCGTATAAGCCCCCGCGCGCCAGCAGCTCGGCATGCGTGCCGCTGTCCACCACCGCGCCGGCATCGAGCACCAGGATGCAATCGGCCTGCTCGACCGTCGAGAGACGGTGCGCGATCACGAAGGTGGTGCGGTTGCGCATCAGCTGCGCGAGCGCCGCCTGAATGTGCCGCTCGGCCTCGGTGTCGAGGGCCGAGGTCGCTTCATCCAGGATCAGGATCGGTGCATCTTTCAACAGCGCGCGCGCGATGGCGATGCGCTGCCGCTGCCCGCCCGAGAGCAGGACGCCCTGGTCGCCCACCAGAGTATCCAGGCCCCGCGGCATCGCGGCGGCGAACTCCAGCACATGGGCCGCCTCGGCCGCGCGCAGCAGCGCTTCCTCGGAAACCGCCCGGCCGAAGGCGATGTTGTTGCGAATCGTGTCATCGAACAGCGTCACTTCCTGGGTGACCACGGCGATCTGCTCGCGCAACGCCTCGAGATCGAACTCGCGGATATCCCTGCCGTCGATGCGGATCGAGCCGGCGGTCACGTCGTAAAAGCGCGGCAGCAGACTCACCAGGGTCGACTTGCCGCTGCCGGAGCGCCCGACGATCGCGAGGCTGCCGCCCGCGGGGACCTCGAACGACACCGCGCGCAGCGCCCGCCCGGATCCCTGCGGATAGCTGAAGGAAACCTCCCGATACGCCACCTCGCCGCGTACGCGCCCGGGCCGATAGTCGCCGGCGCGCACCTCCTGCGGCTCATCGAGGAGCACGAACAGGCTCTGCGCGGCGGCCACGCCCTGCTGGATGGGCCCGAACTGGCTGACCACCTCGCGCAGCGGCTGGCCCATCATGCCCAGCGCGGCGAAGAAGCCCACCAGGTTCTTGGCGCTCATGCTGCCGTCGACCGCGGCGTGAATCGCCAGTCCGAGCACGAATGCCCCGCCGAACACGCTCACCAGCTGCACCGTCGGGTTGGCGAGCCCCGTGGTGAGGATCGCTTTCATGTTCGAGCGGCGGTTGTGCTCGTTGACGACCTCGAATCGCGCCGCCAGATGCGCCTGCGCCCCGTATATCTTCACCAGGCGCGGGGCCTCGAAACTCTCCTTGGCGAGCCGCGTAACATCCTCCATCGAGTGCTGGATGCGCCGGCCGTAGCGGCGGAAGAGTCGGTTGATCAGCGCGACCAGCCAGATGACCAGCGGTCCCACGACCAGAGAGATCAGCGTCAGGCGCCAGTCGATCCAGACCATCGCGGCGAGTAGAAAGACGACGAGCAGTCCGGCGCGCACCAGGGTGACGACCGAGGTGGTCGCCGCCCGCCCGACCTGCTCGCAGTTGTACGTCAGGCGCGAGAGCAGCGCGCCGACGGCCTGACGGTCATAGAAGGCGACCGGCAGGTCGAGCACCCGCGCATACACCTCGCCGCGCAGGCGCTTGACCACGGCCCGCCCGGCGTAGCCCATGAAGTAGGTCTGGATGAGATTGCCGAGCCCGCGCACCGTGATCAGCACCACCAGCGCGACCGGCAGCCACAGGATCAGGCGCGCTTGCGGGTGATGCAGCAGGCCGCCGACTTTTCGGGCGAGCTCGACCAGGGCGCTCGAGCCCGCCGCGTACACCACCCCGCCGAGGATGCCGAGCGTGAAGGTGCCCTTGTACGGGCCGACATAACCGAGCAGCCGCCGGTAGGTGCGCGCCGCTTCGCGCTCCCCGTCGCCGCTGTCGCGGCTCACGCGCCGCCCTCGGCCCGGGCCTTCATGGTGGCGATGTCGAGCTTGGCGAAGCCGAGCTCTCCGAGCACATCCATCGCCGTGACCACCGACTGTTGGGTCGCTCGGGCATCGGCGCGGATCAGCACGGTGTCGTTGCGCGTCGAGGCGGGCTCGGCCGCGAGCGCCGCGCGCAGGGTGTCGGGGCTGTTGTTGAGAAGCTCACGGCCGTTGACCAGATAGTCGCCGTTCTCGGTCACCGTCACCACCACCGGCTTGGGCCGGCCGCGCGCCGCGGGCACCGCACTCGCGCGCGGCAGCCGCACGTGCAGCCGCCCCTGGCGGGTGAAGTGGGTCGAGAGCATGAAGAACACCACCAGCAGCAGCACGACGTCGATCAACGACACAACGTTGATTTCCGGCTCCTCGTGGCGCCGCGGATTGAGCCTCATCGGCCGCTCAGGACGAGCTGCGAAGCAGCGGGCGGCCCGCCACGGACACGCGCCCCGCGCGGCCCTCCGGCGACGCGCCCGGCTCGCCCGCGGAGGATTCCGCGCCCGCTCCCGCCAGGTCGGCGTTCGCGGCCGCCTCGAGCGCATCGGCCATGCGCACGGCGTGTTTCTCCATCTCCACGACGATGCCCTCGACCTTGCCGCGCAGATACCGATAGGCGATGAGCGACGGAATGGCCACGCACAGTCCCGCGACGGTGCACACCAGAGCCTCGGCGATGCCGCCGGAGAGCGTGCGCGGGCTGCCCATGCCGGCGGCCTGGATCGCATCGAACGCGCGAATGATGCCGGTCACGGTGCCGAGCAACCCCAGCAGCGGGGAGATCCCCGCGATCGTTCCGAGGGTGTTGAGGAAGCGCTCGAGCTCGTGCACCACGTGCCGTCCGGCATCTTCCAGACGCTCCATCAGGATGTCGTGCGGCCGGTGGCGGTTGGCCAGCCCCGCGGCGAGCAGCCGCCCGAGCGGGGAGTGCTGCTCCAGGGCGGCGATGACCTTGTCAGTGACTTGTCCGGTCTCGATCAGCTGCCAGACCTTCTGGGGAAGCTCCCGCGGCAACACGCGCCGGTCCTGCAACGTCCACAGCCGCTCGAGCACGATCGCCGCGGCGACGATTGAGCAGAATATGATCGGCCACATCAGCGGGCCACCCGCCCGCACGATTTCCCACATCAATCGACCCCGTCGAAATACGCTGCACCCATGATACCGGAGAGCATCGCCCACCGATACGCACCTGCGCACCGGCCGCGACCGTAGCGGCATGGTACAGTCATCGTGCCATGCTGCGGCGCTCGCTCAAGAAGATCCTGCCCAAACCCCACCACATTCAGCGGCACAAGCTGCTGCGGGTATTCGGCGACCGGCTCCTGGACCCGCGGCTGTGGGCGGTTCACCGTCGCTCCGTGGCCGGGGCATTCGGCACGGGCCTCGCGATCTGTTTCATTCCGCTGCCCGTCCACACCCTGACGGCGGGCGTGACGGCACTGACGTGGCGGCTGAACGTGCCGACCATCTTCGGAACCATCTTCCTGATCAATAACCCCCTGACCATGGTGCCGATCTACTACCTGGCGTACCGGGTCGGGGCGCTCGTGCTGCGGCAGCCGCCGCGGCATTTCCACTTTCAGTTGAGCTGGCACTGGGTGCAGTACGGCCTCGGGCCGCTGTGGGAGCCGTTCCTGCTCGGCTGCCTGATCTGCTCGGTGTTGGCCGGCCTCGCCGGCTGGCTGGGCCTGAAGCTGCTGTGGCGCTGGCAGGTTACGCGGCACTATCGGACGCGCCACCTGGCGGTGCAGTAGCGGAGCGCTCGAGCAGCCGCCCGGCCTCCAGCTCGTAGACTCGGTCCATGCGCGCTGCGAGGCGCGTATCGTGCGTCACCACGATCAGGCTGGTACCCCGCTCTCGGTTGAGCTCCAGCATCAGCTCGAAGACCGCCGCGGCATTGGCGCCGTCCAAATTGCCGGTCGGCTCATCGGCGAGCACGATCTTCGGCTGCGTCACCAACGCCCGCGCCACGGCCGCGCGCTGGCGTTCCCCGCCCGAGAGCTGGTGTGGTCGATGCGTGAGCCGCTCCCCGAGCCCCACCCGCTCGAGCAGGGCGCGCGCCTCGGTGCGCGCCTCGGCCACCGGCGTACGGCGCACCAGCAGCGGCATCGCCACGTTTTCCAGAGCCGAGAACTCCGGTAGCAGATGGTGGAACTGGTAGACGAACCCGAGCGTGCGGTTGCGCAGCGCGCCGCGCTCGCGCTCGCTCAACTGGTGGATGTCGCGGCCGTCGATCAGCACCGTGCCCCGGCTCGGACGATCGAGCCCGCCAAGGATCTGCAGCAGCGTCGTCTTGCCCGAGCCGGAGGCCCCGACGATGGCGAGCCGCTCGCCGACGCCCACCGCGAGCACCACTGCGCGCAGCACCTCGAGCGTGCTCGAGCCCTCCACGAAACTGCGGCCCACATCCCGCGCCTCGAGCACCGCCTCACTCATGGCGCAGCGCCTCGGCCGGCGCGGTACGCGCGGCGCGCCAGGCCGGATAGATCGTCGCCAAGGCGCACAACAGGAACGCCACACCGCATACGCGCAGCACGTCGAGTCCGTGCACGTGGGCTGGAAGCTCGCTCATGTAGTACACCTTGGGATTGAGAAACTGGGTATGCAGCACCCGCTCGAGCAGCGCGACCAGGCCCTGCAGATGGTGCGAGACGAAGATCCCGAGCCCGGCCCCGAGCAGCGTGCCGGCCAGCCCGATCAGCAGGCCCTGGATGGCGAACACCAGGAGAATGTTGCCGGGCGCGGCGCCGAGGGTGCGCAGAATCGCGATGTCGGACTGCTTTTCCTTCACGATCATCACCAGAGTCGCCACGATGTTGAATGCCGCCACCGCGACGATCATCGAGAGCATGACGAACATCATCGATTTGGTGATCTGGATGGAGCGGAAGAAGTTGACCAAATGATCGGCCCAGTCGCTGACGTAATAGCCCGCGCCGCCGAGGGTATAGGCGATGTGCCGCACTTCGGGCCCGGCCCGCCAGGGATCGGTGAACCGCATCCGCAGGCCGGTCACTCGCCCCGGCGGCAGCGCAAACAGCCGCGCCGCGTCCTTGAGATTGATCAGGGCCAGCTCGCGATCGTATTGATACATGCCCGAGTCGAAGATCCCGGCGACGCGGAAGCGGCGCATGCGCGGCATCAGCCCGGCGGGCGTGGCGATGCCCTCGGGCGCGATCAACACCACCGATTGGCCCGGGCGCACGTGTAGCGCGCGCGCCAGATCGACCCCCAGGATCACGCGATAACGTCCGGCGCGCAACGCGCCGAGATCGCCGTGCTCGAGCCGGCGCGCCAGCGCCGTCACGCGCGCCTCCTGTTTCGGCAGCACGCCGCGCACCGAGGCGCCGGCAACGTAATCACCATGCGTCAGCAGCGCCTGCTGCTCGATATAGGGGGCCACGGCTTCGACGTGCCGGTGCGCGAGCACCCGCCGCTCGAGCGAGCGCCAATGCGCGGTGGTGCCCTGCAGACCCATCAGGGTCGCATCCGCGGTGACATCGAGGATGCGGCCGCGCAGCACGCTGCCGAAGCCGTTCATCACCGAGAGCACCACGATCAGGGTGGCCACCCCGAGCGCCAGGCCGCACACCGACATCACGGCCACGAACGACACGAAGCCCCGACGGTGGGTCGAGCGCAAGTGGCGGGTGCCGATCAGCCATTCATATGAGCCGAACATCGCGTGCCTACTCGTACCGCAGCGCCTCGGCGGGCGCGACCCGTGCCGCGCGCACCGCCGGATAAATGGTTGCCGCGGCCGTCAGGACCAGCGCCGCGGCGCCGATCGCCGCCACGTCGTCCCATTTCACCACCGAGGGAATGGCCGTGATGTAATAGACGCTGGAGTTGAAGATCTGAAAGCCGAAAGTATGCTCGAGGAAGCCCGCCACGGTATTGACGTGGTAGGCCAGCGTCAGCCCCAGCCCCACTCCGAGCGCCACGCCGAACCAGCCGATGGTCAGCCCCTGAACCAGGAAGATCCCGAGCACCCGTGCCGGCGAGGCTCCGAAGGTGCGCAGGATCGCGATGTCCGTGCGCTTGTCGGTGACCACCATCACCAGCATGGCCACGATGTTGAATGCGGCCACCGCCACGATCAGCAGCAGGATCAGCGACATCATCACCTTCTCCATGCGGATCGCGCGGAAATAGGCGGCGTTCTGCTGGGTCCAGTCGATGACCTGGAAGCCCTTGGGCAGACGCTCGCGCAGACGCGCCGAGATGCTCGGGGCATCGAGCGCGTCTCGATAGCGCAGGCGCAGCCCCTGATCGAGTCCGCCTCCGGGCAGCAGCGCGCGCACGTCGGCGATGTTGGCGAACACCAGCATCGCGTCCTTGTCGGCGAGCCCGATCGAGAACAGGCCGGCCACCTTGAAGCGATGCAGCGTCGGCTGTGGCAGGCCGCCCGGCCCGATCGCGGGAATCAGCAGCGTCAGCGTATCGCCCGGCTCCAGCCCCAATTCCTGGGCGATCACCTCCCCGATGATCACTCGCCCGCTGCCGGGTTTGAGCTGCCGGAGCGAGCCGGTGGTGCTCACCTGCCGCAGCCGGGTCACCGACGGCTCGGCCGCCGGATCGATGCCGCGCAGCAGGACCGGGAGCATCTGCGGGGTGCGCACCGCGAGCGCCTGGGACTGCACGAACGGCGCCACGCCGACCACACCCGGGCTGGCGCGCGCCAGGCGCGCGATGCGCCGCCAGACCTGCGGCGTCGGCGGACTGGCGGTCTCGGCCGAGGGATTGACCACCACTCGCGCATCGGAATCGAGCGCGAGCAGGCGCTGCCGCAGATCGCTCTCGAACCCGTTCATCACCGACAGAATGACGATGAGCGCCGCCACGCCCACGCAGACCCCGGCCACGGACGTCCAGGTGATGAACGAGACGAAGAACTTGTGCGAGCGCGCGCGCACGTAACGCCAGCCCACGAACAACGACAACGGATGAAACATCGTGCGATTTAACCATATTCCCGGGCTCCCCCGCCGCATGCGGCGCGTCACAGTTTTGCCCCTCCGCCCCCTCGGCCGGCTTTGACAGAATGCCCCCGGGTGTATAGTGAAAAGGGAGGTCAGAAGATGCGCGCCCGAACTCTCTTGGCAGTGCTGATCGCTTGCGCGGTGTGCGCCACGGCGGCGGCCGAAACAGTGGTCGTCGAAGGACACCTGGAAATCGCGCCGACCACGGTGCCCCACCCGCACCGGGGGCAGACCATGCAGCAGGTGGAGCGCACCTTCGGCGTCCCCCAAAAACGCTACCCCGCCGTCGGGCATCCGCCCATGACGCGCTGGGACTACCGGGATTTCAGCGTTTACTTCGAGTACACGCGCGTGATCCACGCCGTGGTGCACCCGCCGGCGCGGAACTAGCGCCGCGATTCCCATTCAAGCCGCGCGATCGCGGCGCCGACAACCCAATGGAGTGTCCGGCTCGCGCCGGGCCGGCGCGAGCCGGGCCGGCGAGCGTCGGGTCTCGGCGACGCGTGACGGCCGGATTATGGTAGGCTCACCCTCGGCAGAAGAATGATCGGATAAACCCCCGTGGTCTTGGATAATTCTCTCGGCATCGAAGAGCTGATCCACGCCGGCGCCGTGCGACGGGAGCTGGCGCAGGCACACTTGCACGGCGAGATCCGCCGGCGCGAGGAAGTGCTTCGCCGCGCGGTGCGCCGCTACGTCTCGCCGCAGCTGGCCGAGCGGATCCTCGAGGACGTCCAGCTGCGCGAGACCCTGCTCTCGGCGGACGACTTGCGCACCCACGCGGTGGTGCTGTTCGCCGACCTGCGCGGATTCACCAGCCTGTCCGAGCGGCTCGAGCCGCGCCAAGTGGTCCCCTTGCTGAACGAGTACTTCGCGCTGCTCACGGACATCACGCTGCGCCACGACGGCACGGTATTCCACCTCGCCGGCGACTGCCTCATGCTCGGTTTCGGCGTGCCGCTCGAGCAACCCGACAGCCCCGGCCGCGCCGTACGCGCCGCTCAGGAGATGCTCGACAGCTTTGCGGTGCTCGCCGGCTCGTGGCATAGGCGCTTCGACGTCGACGCCGGCCTCGGTATCGGCATCAACGAGGGTGACGTCGTCGCCTGCAACATCGGCTCGAGTTCATACATGAGCTACACGCTGATCGGCGACACCGTCAACGTGGCGGCCCGGCTCTGCCAGCGCGCGCGCGCCGGGGAAATGCTTTTCTCTCACACCATCAAGCAGTCTCTGGATGCGCTCGGCGTCAACGTCGGCGCCACGCCTCTGCCGCCGATGCAGCTACGTGGGCGCAGCCGCACCATCGACATCTTCTGCGTGCCGGCCGCGGCGCGCGCTGAGGTTACGGAAGTCCCGGTCGCCGTTTGAACGTTCTCGATCCGCCCGTCCCGGGTGCCCTCAGGCGACACCTGCGCTGGCGCCACCTGCATGGCAGCGCCGCCGCCCTCGCGCTCGCGGAAGCAGCTCGCGCCGACGAAAAGCTCTACGTGGTCGTGACCGACGCGGCGCGCCAGTTGGCGCGCCTGAGCGCCGAGCTCGCCTTCTTCGCCCATGCGCGGGTGCCGCTGCTCACCTTCCCCGACTGGGAGGTGCTGCCCTATGATCTGTTCTCCCCGCACCCGGACATCGTTTCGGAACGCCTGCGCACGCTCTTCGAGCTGCCGCGGGTGCGCCACGGCTGCCTGATCGTCACGCTCGACACGCTCATGCAGCGCCTGCCCCCCCAGCAGTACGTGCAGGCGCGGGCTTTCCAGTTCGCCCGCGGAGACGCGCTCGACCTCGAGCCGTTCCGCGCGCGGCTGATCGAGGCCGGCTACGCCAGCGTCAGCCAGGTGCACAGTCCCGGCGAGTTCGCCGTGCGCGGCTCCTTGTTCGACGTCTATCCCATGGGCGCTCCCGAGCCGCTGCGCGTCGACCTGTTCGACGAGCAGATCGAAGCCATCCGCAGCTTCGATCCCGATACACAACGCTCGTTGCAGCCCATCGAGCGCGTGCGGCTGCTGCCGGCGCGGGAGCTGCCGCTCGATGCCGCTGCCGTGAAGGATTTCCGCCGGCGCTTCCGTACCCGCTTCGAGGGCGACCCGACCCGCGCGAGCATCTATCGCGGCGTCTCCGAAGGCCTCGCGCCGGCCGGCGTGGAGTTCTACCTGCCGCTGTTCTTCGAGCAGACCGCGACGCTGTTCGATTACCTGCCCGCCAACGCCGTGATCGTGCGCGATGTCGCCCTGCCGGCCGCCCTCGCGCGGGCCTGGCGGGAGATCGAGGCACGCTACGAGGAGCGGCGCCATGACATCGAGCGCCCGGTGCTGGCGCCCGCGGAGCTGTTTCTCGGGCCCGAACCGTTGGCTACCGAGCTCGAGCGGTTCGCCTCCGTGACCCTCGAGAGCCCGCAAGCGCCCGACAACGGCGGGCAACGCGTCTTCGCGACGCGCGAGCCGCAGGATCTGCGCATCGACACGCGCGCCGACCGGCCGCTGCAGCGCCTGGACGGCTTCCTCGGCGAGCTCGGCGGCCGAGCGCTGATCGCGGCCGATTCACCTGGGCGGCGCGAGGTTCTGCAGGAACAGCTGCGCGCCCACGGGCACCCCGTCGAGCCGGTCGCCGACTGGGAAGCCTTCCTTGCGTCGCGCGCCCCGCTCGCGCTCACCGTGGCGCCCGATCTCGCCGGCCTCTGGGTGACCTCCCCGCCGCTGGCGGTCATCGCCGAATCGCAGCTGTTCGGGGCGCGCGCCCCGCAGGAACGGCGGCGCGCGCGCGCCGCCGCCGACCCGCAAGCGGTGCTGCGCGATTTGCAGGACCTCAACCCCGGCGCGCCCGTGGTGCATGAGCAGTACGGCGTCGGGCGCTACGTCGGGCTGCAGCCGATGGAGGTCGCCGGCGAGGCCGGCGAGTTCCTGGTGTTGGAATACCAGGGCGGTGATCGGATCTACGTGCCGGTGCAGTCGCTGCATCTGGTCACGCGCTATACGGGCGCGGCGAGCGAGAGCGCCCCGCTGCACAAGCTCGGCACCGATCAGTGGACCAAGGCCCGGCGGCGCGCCGCAGAGCAGATCCGCGACATCGCCGCCGAGCTGCTGGATCTGTATGCGCGCCGCAAGGCGCAGCGGGGACTGAAGCTGGCGGTCAACGAGGCCGATTACCGCGCCTTCGCCGAGGCGTTTCCCTTCGAGGAGACGCTCGATCAGTCCCAGGCGATCGCCCAGGTGCTTGCCGATCTGCGCAGCGAGCGGCCCATGGACCGCATCGTCTGCGGCGATGTGGGCTTCGGCAAGACCGAGGTGGCCATGCGCGCGGCGTTCGCCGCGGTGCAATCGGGCAAGCAGATCGCGGTGCTCGCCCCCACGACGCTGCTGGCGCAGCAGCATCTGACCAACTTCCGCGACCGCTTCGCCGACTGGCCGGTGCGCATCGAGGGCCTCTCGCGCTTCGGCAACGCCAAGGAAACCGGGGCAACGCTCGAGGGATTGGAGCGAGGCAGCGTCGACATCGTGATCGCCACGCACCGCCTGCTGCACGCGCACACGCGGTTCAAGGACCTCGGGCTGCTGATCGTCGATGAGGAGCAGCGCTTCGGCGTGCGCGACAAGGAGCGCCTGCAGGCGCTGCGCGCCAATGTGCACGTGTTGACGCTCACCGCCACTCCAATCCCGCGCACGCTCAACATGGCGCTCGGCGGCCTGCGCGACCTGTCGCTGATCACCACACCGCCGGCGCAACGCCTGGCGATCAAGACTTTCGTCATCGAGTGGCACGGTCCGACGTTGCGCGAAGCGGTGCTGCGCGAGCTGCGCCGCGGAGGCCAGATCTATTTCGTGCACAACGAGATCCGCACCATCGAGAAGATCGGCGCCGACATCGCGCGACTGATTCCCGAGGCGAACCTGCGCGTCGGCCACGGCCAGCTGCGCGAGCGGGACCTCGAGCAGCTGATGGTGGACTTCTACCACCGCCGCTTCGATCTGCTGCTGTGCACCACCATCATCGAAAGCGGCATCGACGTGCCGACCGCCAACACGATCATCATCAACCGCGCCGATCACATGGGACTCGCCCAGCTGCATCAGCTGCGCGGCCGCGTCGGGCGCTCGCATCACCGCGCCTACGCCTACCTCGTGGCCCCGCCGCGGCGCGCCTTGAGCGCGGATGCCGCCAAGCGGCTCGAGGCGATCGAGTCGATGGAGGAGCTGGGCGCCGGGTTCGCCCTCGCCACCCACGATCTGGAGATCCGCGGCGCCGGCGAGCTGCTCGGCGAGGCGCAAAGCGGTCAGATGTCGGAAATCGGGCTCGCGTTGTATCTCGATCTGCTCGGCGAGGCGGTCGAGGCCCTCAAGGCGGGACGCGAGCCGGATCTCGAGCGGCCGCTTGCGGCGGCCACCGAAGTCGAAATCCGTCTGCCGGCATTGCTGCCCGAGGCGTACATCGGCGACGTGCACGTGCGGCTCGGCTTGTACAAGCGCATCGCCGCGGCCCAGAGCGCCGATGCGCTCGATACGCTCAGCGGGGAGATCTACGATCGCTTCGGTCCCCTGCCCGCCCCCGCGCTGCGCCTGGTGCGCATTGCCAAGCTGAAATTGTCGGCCCGCGCATTGGGCATCCGGCGTCTGGATCTCGGTCCTCAGGGCGCAATGGTGCTGTTCGAGGAGCGCACCGCCGTCAACCCGGCGACGCTGGTGAAGCTGATGCAACGCTCACCCGGGGAATACCGGCTGGAGGGATCGATGAAGCTGCGCATCTCACGCCCCATGCCCGATGAGGCGGCGCGCTTCGAGTTCGCCGGCGCGCTCCTGAAACATCTGGGAGGCAAGGCAAGCTAGCTTCGATTAGACTTCGCGGGATGAAGTACCGACTCGCAACGGCTCTGCTTCTGCTCGCGACGCTCGCCTGGACCCTTCCGGCCGCCGCGCACGGCACGCACTCTCTGCAGGCCCACTCGGGAATCAGCGCCCATCCCGCCGGCTCGAGCGCCCAGGCCCCCGCGGCCAAGCCCGCCAAGTACCATCGCGAGTACTACGTCGAGCTCATCCTGTTCCGCGCCCTCACGGCGCTCGGCAGTCCCGAGGACTGGCAGGCCGAGCTCAACACGGCACCGACCGTCAGCGGCGGGGAGGCGCAGACCGGCACCGGTGTCGGACATCTGGTGCGTCTCGAGCCGCCCTCGGCGTACAAGCTCGATTCCCTCTGGGCGCGCCTGCGCGCCAGCGCCGACTATCACCCGGTGATCCACCTGGCGTGGATTCAGACGGCGAGCGATTGGGGCACGCACGCGGGCTTCAATCTCAAGGAGCTCGGCGTCCATGTGCCGGGCCTGCGCGGCCTGATCTATCTGGAGCGCGGGGTGTACCTGCACCTCGGTCTGACCCTCGATTACACCATGCAGCACCCGCCGCCGGGCCTCGCTGCCGCCCCCGGCACCACGTTCGTCATGAACGAGACTCGCCGGGTGCTGTTCTATCAGCGCAATTACTACGACAATCCGGCATTCGGCGTGATCGCGCTGGTGCTCCCCGTCAGCGAGCCGCGAATATCGGGCTGATCGCAGCGCCCGGCTCAGCGTCCCGCAGGCGCAGCGGGCCGACCAGGCCGCTGCGCGCAGCAGCTGCAGCCTACCGCGCGCCGAGCTCAATCCGGGGTTCAGTAGAGCCTATCCTGGCATATTTCCGGATGATCTCTTCACGCGGCGGCCTGCAAATAATGCTTCAGCTCGGCGTGAACCGCGGGATTTGCGCTGCGCGTGAGGGTGAGCCGGCCGCTTAGGCGAGCCGTCCGGCGCGCTGGATCAGACGGACCCGGCGAGTGCCGAGGCGAGCACCTCCACCCGATCGAGCAGCAGCGAGCGCGAAAGTCGGCGAAGCTCCCGCACCGCCGTCTTGTCCACCCCTTTGCGCGTGCGACTGCCGGTCACCACATCCGACGCACCGGCGCATGATGCGCGTTGGGCTCCATTGCCGGATAGCCCAGCGCCCCTTATCGGGCGATCATTCCTCCGGGTCGGATAGGTTTCTGATCGCCGGCTCCCATGCGTATGTGGCTCTGCGCCACGGCTCTTAGCCGATCCGCAGCGTAACCCCCGACTTGCGAATCGGGAGCCGGTCGTTCCAGGGTGACCAAGTCACAGGCCGCCTCATGCCGGCGTGAAGCGCTTCACGCCGGCGCGGCTGGCTGCGCGGCGCAGATCCGCGTCGAGCGTTGCCAGCGGCAGCATCGTGCGCAGTGCGAGCTCGAGATAAGAGGCGTCATAGGAGGACAGCCGATAGCGGCGCGCGATATCGAGCGTCTCATGCAGCGTCTTCGCATACGTGGCTGGGTCCGGGAGAATCGGTGCCGCATCGACGCTGATCAGAAACGCCTGGCTGCGACCCTCGAGCAAATCGCCGCGGGACTCGCACCTGGCGATGACATTGGCGATCTCGAGGCCCCAGGTGACGGGCACATGCGCCGCCGCGTCCGGACGGGTGAGCGTGTTGAAAACCGCCGCGGCATAGTGCTGTCCCGGGCCCGCGTCCTCCAGCAGCCAGCTCAACGCGACCGAGGCGTCGAGGACGAACTTCACTCGCGACCTTCCTCGATCAAGGACTTGATATCGACCTTTCGGCGCATCGGATGTGTGCGCCGGTATGCCTCGAACGCGTCAATCGCCGCCTTGGCGTCTGCTCGCGACGCCGTGACCGGCGGGCCGAGTTCGGCAACCGGTTTGCCGCGGTGGGTGATCGTGAAGCGCTTGCCGGCCTGCACCTGGCGCAGCAGCTCCGGTAGCGTTGTCTTGGCCTCGTAGGCGCCGATCTCGCTCCCCATGGGTTTAACCCTCATATCAACCAGTCGGTAGACCAGTCTATCATATCCTAGGCTGTGTGGCGCGGACCCATCGGTTCGACGCCCTTCCCTTCCCGATCGACAAATTCGCCAACTCGCGGGTTTACCGTTCAACACCTTGCGAAACAACGCCGCGTACCCCATGGCTCATCCGAGCGCCATTCGTCTCATAGTCGAGATCGCTCATAATCGTCCACACGTCCGCTTGTGCCGCTCGCATCAGAGGCATCCAGCCGCGAACCGAATTAATCAAATACAGATTCCTCGCTCGAACCAGATCATCGACACGGACTTCTCTTTCCTGGATCACATTCAATCCCAGCAAATATTGCCTGAAAATGCCGGGAAGCGCGCCCGCCTCGACGCGCGGAGTGCAAAATACCCCATCGATATCGACTACGACATTCGCAAACCCGGTCTCCGTAACGAGGCCATCCTCGTTCCAGTATATGAGGTCCGTGAGCTCCGGGATTCGACCGCGGTGTTCCTGCAGTAATTCAGCGTACTGCTCGCGATGCGTAGTCTTATGCAGTAGAAATCGCGATTTCTTCACGGGCTTCGCAGTCAGTGCAAGGGTCGCCCCCGTTATGGAATTCAACGACTCGGAGCGAATGACCAGCCTTCCCTCGCGGGCGAGGCGGATACGTACCTTGCTATCCCGTTGCGGCGGATGTGCGGCGAAATCGAGGAGCACTTTACGAAGATTCTGTGCGGAAAATTTGAATTGAAAGTACGCGGCCGAATCCTCAAGGCGCGCTACGTGCGGATCGAGAAGATAGAATCCTCCGCCGGCGCGCCACAGAAGAGATTCCACCAGATCGAACTGCGGGTCTGTGTCGAACAGAATACGCGCTTTTGCCCGCCACTCCGCGTACTCATCGGCCTCATCCGAATCCCAGACAATTCCTCCTCCGACACCGAATTCAACGCTTCGCTTCTCGGTATCCGCGACCGCCGTGCGGATCGCTACGTTGAATTGGGCCCTGCGGTCCGGCCCGAAGTAGCCAATGGATCCCGTGTAGATCCCTCTGGGAGACGACTCCAACTCCTTGATAATCTCCATGGTCTTCACCTTCGGCGCGCCGGTGATGGACGCGCATGGAAACATGGCGCGTAGGATGTCGGTGACACTGCCGGACGCACGTGACGTTACCGTAGAGGTCATTTGCAGTATCGTTGGATATCTCTCTATGGAAAACAGCTTGTCGACGCAGACAGTACCGGCATCCGCCACGCGCCCCATGTCGCTTCTGATCATGTCGACGATCATCACGTTCTCGGCACGATTCTTCGCGGATCGCGCCAGCCATTCTTGTCCGCGTCTGTCATCCGCGGTGGTGTCGCCGCGCGGCGCAGTTCCTTTCATCGGCTTCGAGACGAGCCGTCCTCTATCCAGCGAAAAGAACAGCTCGGGCGAGGCGGAACATATGTGGTGTCGCCCCAGATTTAGATAGGCGGCGTAAGCGCTACGTTGCGCGCTCTGAAGCGAAAGAAATAATCTCCATGGGTCGCCGGAGAAGGCATGGCGGAGTCGCAGCGTGTAATTGACCTGATAGGTATTCCCCCGCGAAATGTGTTCCTTGATTCTTTCGAATGCTCTGTGGTACTCCTCCGGCGTCACGGATGTCTGCCAGGAATCCAGTACCGTCGACTCTTTGCCGCAGCGAGGAAGAGCGATGAGTTCGTAGTCGCTATAGATGCCGAGCCAAATCAACGGGAAGTCGTTTAGGACATGAGTTCGCAGCGCGGGGTCCAAAGCGCCGGCGGCCTCATAAGCAACGAAGCCGGCCGCGTACAGCCCTTCTCGAGTTCTTTCCTCCGCGCCCCGCAGACAGGCCTCGACCTTATTGATGTCGCGGGTCGTAAGAATATCCGTGGGACGGCGAAAGAGCAGCCAGCGCGCGCGGCCAATCAGGTTGTCCTGTAGCAAGACGGAATTTTCCGGAAATGAGCGCATTGTCTACGACCAACTTGTCAACTGTCAGCGGACGCATCCGCGGGGTGCCGAGGCGAATTAACGACCACCATCGCGATCAGCGTGGGCAGCGTTCCATGCATGCGCCTCATTGATTCGGCCCGGACGAGGCGTGCGAACCTCACGTCTCTGTCCGCTTGCAAATTGCGCAATCCGGCCGTGACCGACTGGCGCGCGGCGCGCACAGCCGGCAGCGCGCCCGCTAGGAGGCCGACCAGCACCGCCAGGGTGAGGCCCTGCGCCCGGATCAGCTCCGCCACGGGCGCGAGCGGCACCTGCGGCCCGGACCGCAGGTTCACGCCGACCACCACGGCATGGGCGAGCAGGAACTCGGCGAGCGCACCCAGCGCGAGCAGCAGGACCGATTCGCCGAGCACCACAGCGAGCATCGCCCGATTCGAGAATCCGACGGTCTTCATGGTCGCCCACTCCGGCGTCCGCTCACGCGCCGTATACCCGATGGCGTTGCCGGTCAGCAGCACCAGAGTGAAGAACACTGCGCCCATGATGCCGTACACGATGGGTCCGAATTCGGCAACCTGCCGGACCGTGCGCGCCGCGAGGGCACTCGAGGAACGCATCCACCCGTCCCCGGCGCGTGGCGCGGCCGAGATCGAGGTACCTCCAGTGCATGAGGATCGCGCTCTGCATGAGGCGGGGTTTGGAGGTGTAGATGCCGGCGATCAGGGACGTCCACACATCCGAGGCATTGCGCCGCGGAAAGCCCGGCCCACACCAGGGACAGGAACTTCACTGCGAATTCACCCCGCGGGTTACAGCTCCCGCAGCCCGTCCGTGACCGACATGCGTGCCGCGCGCAGGGCCGGGAACAGGCCGCCGACGAAGCCGATCACCAGCGCCCATTTGAGTCCCTCGCCGATGAGCGCCGGCGTGATCCGGAACTGGAAGATCACCGCGCCGAAATTCGGTCCCAGGGTCGAGGCGGTGAAATGCCGGAACAGCGCCCAGGCGATCAGCGCCCCGACCGCACCGCCGGCGAGTGCGAGCAGGACCGTCTCGGCGAGAATCGAGAACACCACCACAGCGCCGCGGAACCCGATCGCCCGCAGCGTTGCCACCTCGCGCGTGCGCGCCGCGACCGCGGCGTACATGCTGTTGAGCGCGCCCGCAATCGCGCCGATGGCCATGATGCCCGCCACCACCGCGGCGAGGATCCCGATGATGTGCGTCATGCCCTTGGACTGATCGGCGTAGTACGCCTTGGTCGTCTGCGCCTGCACTTTCAGGCGCGGGTCGCTGGCCAGAGCCGCCTTGAACGCGGCGAACGCCTTGGCGTCGGTGAGGCGCACCGTCACCGACTGCACGCTGTTGCCGCGGTGAAACGCCGTGCCGACCACATTGACGTCGCCCCAGAGCTCAGAGTCATGCGCGCCGGCGTGGGCGAACTCCCCGACCACCTTCCACGGCTGTCCATTGATCCTGATCGTCGAGCCGACCGAGGTGTGCGCGAACTCCCGCAGGGCGTTCTTGCCGACGATGAGCTCGCGCATCCCGGTCCGGAAGCGCCGCCCGGCGATGATCTTGGCGTGATCGCGCACCGCCCACACCTCGGGCCCCACGCCGCGGATCTGCGCCGTTCCCGCCTGACCGCCGCGCTTCCGCAGCGACACCGACACCACCACCTCGCCCGAGACGAGCGGTTGGCCCTGCGCATTGCGGGCGACCTGGGGCTGCTCCCCGATGAGCATGACGCTCTGTTGACTCAGATTCGATGAGGCCTCGGTGATCGCGCCGCCGCGCAGCACGATGGCCCGCCGGTCGCTGCCCGTTGCGCGGAAGGTCGCCTCGTAGCCCCTGCCCATGGCAAGCAGCGCCACCAGCACGCCGACGACGCCGGCGATGCCCACGATCACGACCGAGGCGCCGCCCCAGCGCTGCGGCAGCGTGGACATGCCCGAGGCGGTCACGGAGCTGGTCTGCCGGCCGGCGCGCGTGAAGGCGAGCCAGAAGCCGAGCAGCACCGCGAGCAGTGCGATGAGCGCCCAGGGCAGCATGATGACCCCGGCGACACCGAGCGCGAGCGCGAGCAGCACGCCCGCGCCGAACAGGAACTTCTTCAGCATCGAGCCTCCCTCAGCGTCCCGCCAGGGCATTGACGATGCTCAGGCGCATGCCGCGGCGGGCCGGCAGCGCCCCGACCGCGAGCCCGATCGCCACCATAACCGCCACGCCGCGCAACCAGATCGCCCCAGCCACCGGCAGCATCGGCAGCTGCGAGCCCAGCTGCGCCTGCAGGGCATGCACCGTGCCGCCGGCAAGCAGCAGCCCGAGCGCCCCGCCGAGGAGCATCAGCAGCACCGACTCGGCGAGCACCAGCGCGAGCACCGTGCGGTTGGTGAAGCCGAGGGTCTTCAGCACCGCCAGCTCCGGCGTGCGCTCGCGCACCGCCTGCGCCATGGTGTTGCCGGTCAGCAGCATCAGCGTGAAGAACACCGCCCCCATGATGGCGTGCACGATCAGTCCGAGGTCCACGTACTGACTGTAGAAGTCGGTCGCGAAGGCGCTCGAGGTCTGCGTCTTCGTCTCGTGTCCGGAGTTGCTCGAGAGCGCATCGATCGCCTGGGCGATGCGCCCGGCCTGTTTCGGCTCGCCGATCTGCTCCACGTACCAGCCCACCGTGCCCCTGCCGAACAGCGTCGCCTCGTCGAAATAGCGCCAGCGGAAGAACATCACCTGCTCGCGCAGCTTCATGCGATCGTGGAACAGGCCGACGATATCGAACATCCAGGTGTACGAGCCGCCCTTGCGCGGGTAGATCATGGCCTTGATCGGGATCTGCTCGCCGACCTTCCAGTGAAAGCGCTTCGCGAGCGCCGCGCCGACGATCACGCCCGTCTGGGTATTCTCGAACGCCTGGCGCGCGCCCGCCGACAATCGCATGGTGGTGTTGAGATCCCAGAAATTGCGGCCCACGGCGAGCACGTTGATGAAGTTGCTCGGCTTCTGGTAGGTGCCGCCGAAGAAAGTCTCGCTGGTCACCAGCTGCACCCCCGGCACGGTGCGGATCTGGTCTTGCAGACTCAACGGCAGCGCGGTCATGAGCCCGGTCTTCGAGGCGGTGACCAGCCGGTGCGCGGCGCCGATGCTCTGCCCCACCTGGGTGAACACGCTGCCCACCGACTCCAGCAGCCCGAACAGCAGGAACGCCGCCACCACCGACAGCAGCGTGAAGGCCGTGCGCGCCTTGCGGCGCGTGAGCGCCGCCCAGATCAGGTGCAGGAATTTCACGCGGCCGCCTGCTCGCCCTGCACCAAGGTGCCCTTGTCGAGCTGCAGAATGCGGCTGGCGTGCCCCGCGGCCTTCGGATCGTGCGTGACCATGACGATGGTTTTGCCGTGCTCGCGATTGAGCCGTCGCAGCAGCGTCAGGACTTCTTCGGCCGACTGGCGGTCGAGATCGCCCGTGGGCTCGTCACACACCAGCAGCGTCGGATCGGACACGATGGCGCGCGCAATCGCCACGCGCTGCTGCTGCCCGCCGGAGAGCTCCCCGGGCTTGTGCGTGGCGCGATCGGCAAGCCCGACCAGCTGCAGCGCCACGCCGGCGTTGCGCCGGCGCTCCTTTCCGGACAGCTTGGTCAGCAGCAGCGGCAGCTCCACGTTGCGCTGCGCCGAGAGCATCGGCAGCAGGTTGTAGAACTGGAACACGAACCCGACGTGCGTGGCCCGCCAGCGCGCGAGCGCCCCCTGTCCCAGCTGGTCGATGCGCTCCCCGGCCACGGCGATGGTGCCGTCGGTGGGCGAGTCGAGTCCGCCGATGAGGTTCAACAGCGTCGTCTTGCCCGAGCCGGACGGGCCCATCAGCGCGACGAAATCGCCCTGCGTGACCGTGAGGTTGATGTGATGCAGCACCTCGACCTTCTGCCGGCCCCGCTGGTAGACCTTGCTGAGGTTGGCGATCTCGACCAGTGCGCTCATGGGAAGCTACTCCTTCTTGACGGTCACACGATCGCCGTCGGCGAGATCCCGCGGCGGGGCGCGCACGACGGTGCTGCCCGCGCCGATCCCACTCACGGCTCTCAGATCCGAACGCAGCGGCCCGAGCGTCACGCGCTGCGCGCGCGCCCGGCCGCTCTTGACGACGAACACGAACGGGCGCGCGCCGCGGCGCACGACGGCGGACTGCGGCACCCAGACCATGCCGGCCGGCAGGATCGAGCCCGCGCGCCCGTGAGCGCCCGAGGGCTGCAGAAACGACACGCGCACCCCCATCTGCGGCAGGATGCGCGGATCCTTGCTGTCGAGCGCCACGCGCACGCGGACCGTCGCCTTGCTCTTGTTGGCCGTCGGTACGATCGCGATCACCTGCGCCGGAATGCGCCAGTTCGGATAGGCGTCCAGCACCGCCACGCCCCGCTGGCCGGCATGGACCCGATCGATGTATGCCTCGTTGACATCCACGTCGACTTCCAGGGAGTTCATGTCGACGATGGTCGCGATCCCGGTCTGCGTGAATCCGCCGCCGCCGAAGAACGGCGAGATCGTCTCGCCCATCTGCGCCGGCTTGTCGACCACCACCCCGGAAAACGGCGCGCGCACCACCGTGTAGTCTTCCTGCACCTGCGCCGCCTGCACGCCGGCGCGGGCCACGGCCACGTTGCGCCGCTGAGTCAGCACCTGCGCGGCGAGGGAATCGACCTGGGTGCGGGCATTGTCGAAGGCCTGCTGCGACACCAGGTGCTGGCCGATGAGCGCCTGATCGCGCGACAGGTCCAGGCGCGCCAGCCTGAGCTGCACCCGATACTGCATCAGTTGCGCCTGCGCGGCCGCCATCTGCGCGCGCGCCTGGGCCAGCACGGCGAGCTGGGTGCTGTCGTCGAGGCGCGCCAGAATCTGCCCGCGATGCACGTACTCGCCCTCCTGGAAGTACACGTGGGTCAGCATGCCCTGAACCTGCGCCGACACCGTCGCTTCGCGCTCGGCGGTCACGTAGCCGCTCGCCTGCAGCACGGCGGTCGATCGACCGGTCGGGGCGATCGCGGTGGCGGTGTGAACCACCGTGGCCCGAGCGAGCGCGAAGAGAAAATACCCGCCGGCGGCGAGCGCCGCGAGCAGCGCCAGGATCGCGGCCGCCAGCCACGGCGCGCGGCTCGGGCCCGTGACCTCGCGCTGCGACCGGTCGATCCTGAGCTGTCCCAACAGATCGTCGTTGTTCTGTGCGCCCACGCCGCGCGACCCCTTCCACAGCCGCCGCCGCTTACCGGCGCAAGCCGGCTCCTCGGGCGTGGTGTAATGTTGCCGGCATTCTATGTCAAACCTCGGTTGCGGTAAATTCTCGGTGTCCGGGCCGCTGGCGCGCGCCGCGGAAGCGCTTCGCCGGCGGCATCATCGCCCGGCGCGAGGCGGCGTCCCAGTGCGCTCCGTCATCGGCGGCGCATGACGCTTGTCACCCGATGGGCTATTCGCGCCGCGGATCCAGATCGAGCGGCGGGACCGCCGCGCAGGCCTCGAGCCGCGCCCGGGCCGCACGCCACTGCGGCCGCGCGCGCAGCGCCGCGGGGTCGAACCGCTCGCGTCCGTGCAGGCGCGCCAGACGCACGCCCGAAGCCGGTCTGGGCTCGACCGTCAGCCGCTCGAGCAGCCGCACAACCGCGGCGCGATCGTTGCACACCAGCAGCATGTCGCATCCGGCCGCCAGCGCGCGCTCGGCGCGCGCGAGCATGTCGCCATACGCCGCCGCCCCGCCCATGGACAGATCGTCGGTGAACACCGCGCCCTCGAACCGCAACGTTGCGCGCAGCAGCTCCCCCACCCAACGGCGCGAGAAGCTCGCCGGGGCCGCATCGACCGCCGGAAACAGCAGGTGTCCGACCATCACCGCCGGCAAGCCGTTGGCGATGAGGCGCCGATAGGGCAGCAGGTCGCCGTCCAGATCGTCGAGCTCACGCCGGTCGGTCGGCAGGGCCGCATGCGAATCCACCGTGACCGCGCCGTGGCCCGGGAAATGCTTCGCGGTCGCCGCCATACCCGCCTCGCGCATGCCGTGCACGTAGGCGAGCGCGAGCTGGCTGACCGCTTCGGGCCGGCTGTGCAATGCCCGATCGCCGATGAAGCTGACGCCGTAATCGATGTCCACGCAGGGCGCGAACGACAGATCCACCCCATGGGCGCGCAGCTCCGCGGCCATCAGCCAGCCCATCGAGCGCGCCAACTCCAGGCCCCGGCGCGCGTCGAGGTCAAACTCGCGGCCGATGCGCCGCGCCGCCGGCAGCCCCGAGAATCCCTCGCGGAAGCGTTGCACGCGCCCGCCCTCGTGATCGACCGCCACCAGCAGCGGCGGCTGCCGCACCGCATGGATCTGCGCAACCAGCTCGGTGAGCTCGGCCGGCTCGCGGTAGTTGCGGCTGAAGAGGATCACGCCGCCGACCAGCGGATGGCGCAGCAGCTCGCGCTCTTGCGCCTCGAGCGTCGGGCCCGACAGATCGATCATCAGCGGTCCGAGCGTCATGCGGACACCTCAGCTCGCGCGCAACAGCGCCAGGGACTCGACATGCCCGGTGTGGGGAAACATGTCGATCACCCCGGCCGCATCGAGCGCGAAGCCGTGCTCGTGCAGCAGAATCCCCAGGTCGCGCGCCAGACTGCCGGGATGGCAGGACACATACAGCACCCGGCGCGGGCGCATCGCGGCCACTGCGGCGAGCATCGCGCGCGCCCCGGCGCGCGGCGGATCCAGCAGCACGTGGCTGTAGTTCCGGCGCAGCCACGGGGCGGACGGCGCCGGCGGGTTGGAAAGATCCGCGGCGTGGAACTGCACATTCGCGATGCCGTTGAGCGCGGCGTTCCGGCGCGCACGCTCGATGAGCGATCGCTCCCCCTCCACGCCGACCACTTGCGCACCCGAGCGGGCCAGCGCCAGGGTGAAGTTGCCCAACCCGCAGTACAGATCCAGCACGGCATCGCCCTCGGCCGGCGCCAGCAACCGCACGGCGCGCGCCACCAGCGCGCGGTTGATCGCCCCGTTGATCTGCACGAAGTCGCTCGGCGCAAACTCCAGCCGCAGGCCGAACTCCGGCAGCGTGTAGTGCAGCGGCTCGCGCTCGCCGTCACCGTCGAGCGGCGCGATGGTCTCGAGTCCGCCCGGCTGCAGGTACAGTCGCAGCCGATGGCGTTCGCCGAAGGCGCGCAGCCGCTCGAGATCCGCCTGCGACGGGGCCGAGAGCACCCGCAGCACCAGCGCGGTCGCGTTGTCCGCCACCGCCACCTCGATCTGCGGCAGCTGGGCGCGGATGCCGAGCGCCTCGACCAGCGCCCCGAGCGGCGCCAGCAGTTCCCCGACCGGCTCGCTGAGCACGTGGCAGCGCTGCACGTCGGCGACGTAAGGCGCGTGGCGCTCCCGAAAGCCGACGACGACCTTGCCCTTCTTCGCCACGTACTTCACCCCGAGCCGCGCTCGGCGCCGATACCCCCATACCGAGGCGGTCAGCGGCGCGAGCCAGTGCGGGCACTGCACCCGCGCCAGGCGCTGCAGGTTGTCGGCAAGCTCCTGTTGCTTCGCGGCCAGCTGCGCCTCGGGCCCGAGGTGTTGCAGCAGGCAGCCGCCGCAGACCCCGAAGTGGGCACAGCGCGGCACAACTCGCTCGGCGCTCGGCTCAATCACCTCGAGCAGACGCCCTTCGTCGTGTTGGCGCCGGCGGCGCGCGCGCACGAAGCGCACCGTCTCGCCGGGCAGCGCCCCGGGTATGAACACCGTCTTGTCGCCGCGCACGATGCCCGCGCCCTCGTGCGTAAGCGCGTCCACGCGCGCGCACTCCGGCTCACGCTCCGGCACACGCGCGGCGTTCGCGCCACTCATGCGCCACCCTCCCAGTTCTGCAGGAATTGCGCGAAATGCGGCCCCTGCCCCGAGCGCAGCAGCGCGCGCACGCGCTCCAGCTCGCCGGCATGCTCCTCGCGCGTCAGCCGCCCGCGCAGCAGCTCGAAGCGCAGGTACACCAGATAGGTGTTGAGCACGTCGGTCTCGCAATAGCGGCGGATGCCGCCGATGTCGCCGGCCCGGTAGGCATCCCACACCTGGGCGCCGCAGAAGCCGAGCTTGCCGGGCAGACCGAGCAGCACCGCGATGCGCTCGAGCGAGACCCGGCCGCGGCCCTGGAAGCCCGACAGCACGTCCATCAGATCGAGGTGGCGCCAGTGGAAGCGGTTGAGATAATTGTTGTAGCGGAAAGCCGGATCCGAATCGCCCGTCTCCCAGAAGCGCGGCGCCTGGACGCCGGCGGCGAGCGCCCGGTACGAGAGCACCGGCAGATCGAAGCCGGAGCCGTTCCAGGAGACCAGCTCCGGGGAGAACCGCTCGATGCCGTCGAAGAAGCGCTCGATGAGCTCGCGCTCGCTCGAGCGCTCCTCGCCCAGACTCCACACCGTGAGCTGGTCGCGGCTGCGCAGCACGCAGGAAACGGCGACGATCCGGTGCTGCTCGTGCGGCAGGAAATCCCCGCCGGTCTCCTGCCGCCGCAGGGCGAACATCGCCTTGGCGACCGACTCGTCCTCCAGCCCCTCGAGCCCGTACAGTCGGCGCCCGAGCGCCACGTCCGGCACCGTCTCAATGTCGAATACGAGACAATTCATCCGATCTCAGGCGCAGAAACCTCGGCGTTCAGGCCGAGGAGGAAGCGCCGCTCCTCTTGCTGTTTACGAGCAACCATCAAAGTTCTCCGTGTGCTGGTGACCTGGTGGTCTCTAGCGAACCGAACCGATGTCTGCCCAGAATAAAAACGCCGCGAGGATTTCCCCGCGGCGCATTGAGTTACCTCTTTGTTCTCGCCTTTCGGCGGTGACGGGAGTCTTGCGACTCCGCTCCCCTCGGGAATGTCACGTACCGGCTCCTGAGCGTGCGGCCAGTGGACTGGACCTTCGGCGCTTTACCTTTCGCCCGCATGATCCGACCCTTCCAGGGCCCGGGACTGAGGAAGCATCCCGGAGTGGGTCTTACCGACCTGTACGTAACGTAGTTCAGAGGATCGCCCCCCTTCACTTACCCTGGTCAACCCAGCTCTTCAGCTCTCACCTCCAAGCTCCGCCCTTCAGGGCGGGGTAGTTGACTCGCACGCTCCCACTTGGATGTCGCG
>DAIDUQ010000053.1:0-2954 GCA_027456605.1 Steroidobacteraceae bacterium
GCGCCGACCCGGGCGAGGATCCCGGGCCACAGCGCGCCGAAGGTCGGCGCGGCGTGTACGTCGGACCAGGACAGCCCATGGATGTGCGTGAACTCGAACTCCCGGGTCGCCGGGCGGATCAGCTCGTAGATCCGATCGACGATGCGGCCGTCGGACACGACCACCACCCCGACGGCACAGGCGCTGTCGGAGCGGCGGTTGGCCGTCTCGAAATCGATCGCCGCGAACCGGCGGACCGCCTTATGGCGCGTGGGGCTCAACGAGGCCTCTTCGAAAACCAAACGGGTCGAACCTGTCGGCTCTCACGGAGAGCGCCCGGACTGAAGCGGCTCGAGTGCCGCGAGGTTTCGCGGTGCCCGGCGTGGCGCCTCCCCGTGTCTCGCCTCGCACCGGCGGCCCGCACACACGGTGCGCGCGCCGGCTGCCGCTGCGTTGCGCTCAGGGCGACAGGTCGCGCAGCTTCAGCAGCGGACCGATGAACTTCTCGTAGTTCTTCCACCGCCCCACCGAGCTCGTGTAGATCTTCTGGCGCACCTGCCAGTGGCTCGCGGTCAGCACCGAGCGCTCGGTCTTGTGGAACTCGAGGACCTGCGGATCCCATTCGAGGCCGAGGAAGGCGATGATTTTCCGGCTCCAGCCCTCCTGGTCGGCCACCAGCTCGGCATAGGGCACGTCCATGAAAGCGTCCCGCGGCAATACCGAGCGCCAGTGCTCGACCACGCGATGGTGCTCGCGGTAGAAATGGGCGAGATCCGCCAGATCCAGGGTGAAATTCGCCGCCGTCGCGAACTGCTGGAAGAAGCACGACAGGCAGACATCGATCGGGTCGCGCCGCAGATAGAGGATGCGCGCGTTGGGGAAGGCCAGGTGAATGATCCCCAGATGATCGGAGTTGTACGTGGATTTGTCGACCACCCGCTCGGCCCCGGCCGGTTGCCGGTCGAGGATTTTCAGATACCCGGCGGTCAACCGGCCAAGCAGCGCCGGATCCGGCGTCCCGCGCCGCAAGACGTCCCGGTATTTCGCCGCGGCGGCGTTCCAATACTCCAATTCCCCCGCGCCCGCGGCGCGCGGATGCGAGGCGATGATCTGCTCCACCAGCGAAGTCCCCGAGCGCATCATGCCGACCACGAACACCGTCCGCCGCGACTCGCTCGCGCCCTCGAGCGGCTGGGCGAAGCGCTCGCGCGGGTAGACGCGGATCATCTCATCGACAAACTCCGTGCGCGCCGCGCGGTCGTAGGGCGTCGCGTGCCGCTTCTGCAACTCGTTGGCCCGCTGGTACGCGGCAAAGGCGCTCGGATAGTTCCCGATGTCATTGAAGTACTTGCCCATCGCGAAACGCAGCCGCTCCTCCTCCACCGCCGGCACGCCCGCCGCGAGCATCCGTTGCGCGCCCTCGAGCCAGTCGCGGTCCGCGCTCGTCATCCGCCGCAGCTCCACCCGCCACGCCCACGCCTCCGCGCACTGGGGGTCCGCGTCCAACGCGGCGCGCAACAATCGCTCCGACTCCTCGAAATTCCCGTCCATGCTCGCGAGCCAGCCCAGGCCGCAGAGCGCCCCGGCGTGACGCGGTTGCAGCCGCAACACCTTCTCGAAGCACTCCTTGGCCTCCGTCACCCGGTCGAGCGCGCTCAGCGTATGCCCGAGGCCGGTCAGCGCCTCGATGTTGCGCCGGTCGCGCTTGATTGCCCGGCGCAAAGCGGTTTCGGACGCCGCGAATTCCCCTCGCCAGCGCAACACGGTGCCCAGATTGAAGAGCGCTTCGCCCATCGCGGGCTGCAATTCGATCGCGCGCCGAAAGGCCATCTCGGCGGCATGGAACCGGCCCAGCCGGCACAGCGCGTCGCCCAGAATGTTGTGCGCGCCGGCGTGTTTGGGCTCGATCTCGAGAATGTCCTCGAGGCGCGCGACGGCCCCGGCGTAGTCGCGCTGGCCCATCAGCGCCTCGACCTCCCCGAGCAGCGCGGGAATGCGCTTGCGCGCAGCGCCGCCCGCGGGCGCCGGCACTCCCGCGCCGGCGGTCAAAGCGGCGGCGCTCCCGCCCGTGAGCTGCATCAGCAGCAGGCGCGTCGCCTCGTCCACCATCCCCCGATCCAGGCCGCGCTCGAGCAAGCGCGACTTGAAGGTCTCCAGCAGTTTGGCCCGCCGGAACAGATTCAGCTTCAGCGGCCGGGCCTCACGGACCGCCCGCTGCAGAAACGTCTGCAGCTCCGGCCGGCCGCCTGCGGAGCGCGAACGGACGGCCGGACTGGGCGGCGGGAACGCATCGGCCAGGGCAGTACCGACTTCGACGGCCTCGCGAGCATTGAACCAGTCCAGGAGCATGGTCAGGGCGCGGTGGATTAAGTTATGCAAACATAGCCGATAATCCCGTGTCCGTCAGCCGCGGGCTGGAGAACTTGAGAACGGCGTCCCGCTCGGCCGGGCGATGCCGAACGCTCACACCGCGCCCGCGGAAGCCGCCTCGCGCGCATGCGCGGCGCCGCTTCGCCCACGGGCCGCGTGTCAGGTCGTAGGCTCGGGACGGGACACGTCGCAACAGTGACCCGGGCGGTGACCATTCTTGTCAATTTCGGACACGAGCGAGATCCCGTGCCGTCAGCCGGCTTCGTCTTTAGTCAAATCGGCACCGCAGGCGATGAGGTCATCCCTTCGCGGATCAAGGGGTTAGAGCGCGAATCCCGCTTTGGCACGGCGCTTGCTCCAGGGGAGTCAGCAGGCGCCCCATGCGCCTCTCGGCAAGAGCCATAGATACCTTGAGGAGTGACCAGATGAAATCGGTGCAAAAGGGCTTCACCCTGATTGAGTTGATGATCGTCATCGCGATCATCGGCATCCTGGCGGCCATCGCCATTCCGGCGTATCAGAACTACGTCATCCGCGCTCAGGCAACGGAAGGCTCGTCGATCATCGGCAGCCTCGAGACCGCCTTCGAGGAGTGTTACGCGAAC
>DAIDUQ010000054.1:0-5211 GCA_027456605.1 Steroidobacteraceae bacterium
ATGGGCGGATGGCTCTGACCTGCGCCCGGGAGAGGAACTCGAGAAGTACGCGCTGAGAAAACGCGTCGCGGGGCCGCCGCGCGATCTGAGTGTGTTCATTGGCGAGGGTGGTCGCCGCCGTGACCCCTGATTGGGGCCCACCCGGCGGAGAACAGGTATGGACACACAAATAGACACTGTGACGGTTACATCGCCTGGCTCGGATGAGCGGCCCTGGCGGCGGCGATCGCGACTGTACGACCGCGAGGCGGAAATCCGGCGGCTACAAGCGGAGGGCTACAGCCTCGCGCAGATCATTCGCCGGCTCGGCCTCGGTGTATCCCGGCCATATCTGTGGCGCTGGCTCCGCCGCGCAGCATCCGCCCGTCCTGCGGGCGAGCCCGCACCCGACGAGACCCCCGCCGCACCGGGTGCGGTGGACTCTACCGAAGCCGCCGACGACGCGGCGGCCGAGGCGCTGCTCGCCACCTCCAATTTCACTCCACCACCTATCGGAAGGTCACCACGATGAATGCATCCTCCATGAGCTACCTCGCCCTGGCGGGCGTCGGGAATGTGGGCAAGACGACCCTCTGCCGCTATGTGTTGGCGCTCGGCAGCGGCGCAAGCATTGCGACCCTGGAGTCCCATTCGCCGTCCGGCGAGGAAACCGACGCTATAGACAGCGACGTGCTCGCCGCACACCTGTTCGCAGCCCCTGCCGGCGGCATCATCCTCGACGTGGGCGTGGGCGATTGCGCCGCTGCGCTCGAGGCGCTCGCGCTCGTCGCCCGGCAGGACTCGAGCCTGCCGGCACGGCTGCGCATCGTTACGCCTCTGCTCTGCGATGGCAAATCCGTAGCCGGCCTGCGCTGGCTGCTCACGCAGGTTCCAGATCGTTTGCGACCCTGCGTCCGTGCGATTTGGAACCGAGTGCGGCTTGAGGAAGAGCCGGCGCGAAAAGACAGCGAGATCGTGCGCGCAGCGCGATCCGTCGCGCGGCAGGGCGGCGCTCAGCTCTGTTCGGTGCCGCTCTACGAATCGGCTCTATACGACCCCGCGCACCCGCTGGCGCGCCGATACGGCGGCATCGCGGCGCTGGCCGGCCTGCCCGATTCAACCATCCGTGAGGCGGCGCTCGGAGAGATGTCGACGCTCCTCGCCGGCCGCGATGCTGCGCAGGCGGCGGTCGAGAACTGCCGCGACGTCTACGCGGCCCTAGCCGAGTAGGAGATAGTCATATGACTCGCTATTACAGACTCCCACTCCGATGCGCCGCCGCGGCTGCGGCGGCCACCCTCATCCTTGCGTCTGCGGTGCCGCCCGCGGAGGCGGTGTCGGAGGTAGCCGGTGCGACCTTCCCCGAGCAGGTCGTGCAAGAAGTCACGGCCGTCGAGCAGGACGAACAGGAGGTGATGCAAACGGAACAACAAATCTCCATGTTGGCGAATCAGGCTATAAACCTCGGCACGATGCCGCTGCAACTCTGGGGGCAGATCACGCAGCCCATCATGCAGATGCAGGAAATCATCGGACAGGCCCAAGGTATCTCCGCGAGCGTGCAGGACACGGCCGCGGCCACCGCACAGCAGTACGGCGATCCGACGGGATCGGTCGGCTATGCCGGCGGCACGCTGGCGCAGTGGACACAAGGGTTCAATTCGCAAATCACGGGCACGCTGCATGAGTACGGTCTGTCCCGGCAGCAGTTCTCGACCTCCGCCGCGACGGAACAGACGTTGCAGGCAGCTTCGCGCAGCGCCCAGGGTCGCAATCAGATTCTCCAGGCGAGCAACGCGATGTCCGGAGTACTCGCGACGGAAATCGCGCAGCTCGATACCGATACGCGCACGGCCAACACCGCGATTCTCACCGACATGGGCAATCGCGCGAACGCCCGGGTTGCCAAGCAAAAGACCCTCGAGAGCTGGCTTACCGCGCCAGTCAAGTTGCCCCCGTATTAAGGAACCAATTATGCGACATCATCGTCGTCACAAACTCATTCTTCTCGCCGCGCTTGCCGCGGTGCTCCTGCCCGCGCTGGCGCAGGCCGCGGTGGGCACATGCGCGCCAGCCACGGCGGGCGCACCTTCAACCTGTCTCACCAACGGGTTCTTCGACACCATTCTCAGCATGGTGGAAAACGCGACGGCGAATTGGGTCTCGATCGGAGCGGGAAAGACGGGTATCGGGTGGATGATTTTCACTCTCCTCGCGACGCTCGAGATGTTGTGGTGGGGCATCACCAACGCACTGCGAAAAAACGATCTCGGGGAGTGGTTTTCGAGTTTGTTCTTGAAAATGCTCGAGATTTCGTTTTTTGGCTTCATCGTCGCCACCGCCCCGACGTGGATGCCTTACATCCCTCAGCAATTCGAGACGATCGGTCAGAAGTTTCTCGCGGCCTCGCAGTTCGGTACGCCGGCAGGCGCCACCACAGTGCCGCTCACGCCGTCCGGCATCATGACGGAGGCGGGAAATGTTGAAAAAATCCTTTGGAACGGGGGAAATCCCACCCGGGTGTCGGGCGGCGGTAATCCCACCACGAGCTGCGCCGCGTACGATGTTGGATGCAGACTCTCACAGGCGGCGGAGAATGCCATGGAGGGCATGGTCGCATCCCTGGCGACGGTGATCACGTCGCTGCTCTTGTACTTGGGTTTCGGTCTCGTGGCGCTGCAACTGATGATGACGCTGATGGAACTGTACATGGTCTTGGGAATCGGCAGCGTCATGTTGGGATTTCTCGGCTCGCGGTGGACGGTGCAGTTCGGTGAGCGGTATGCGAGTTATGCCGCGAGCGTCGGGGTGAAGTTGCTCGCCACCTATGGCGTGAGCGCCGTCATGGTGCACATGGCGCAACAGGATGCGGCCTGGCTCCAGCAGTTGGCCGCCGGCCAGGTGCTCAGCATGCCGTCCATGATGGCATTGGGCACGAGTGGGGTGCTCGGCGGGATCATGGCACTCACGATTCCCTCGGTCGCGGGCAGCATCATGGGGGGCGCCGCGAGCCTCGGGCTCTCGCACCTGACTTCCGCGGGCGGGTCGGTCGCCTCCGCAGGCGCCGCGGCGGGTCTCGGAGCGGCAGCCGGAGTGGCCGGCGGCAAGGCCACGGGGGCCGCGCTCGCCCGTCTGGCGGGCCTCACGTCTGTGTCTGGCTCCTCGGGCAGCGGCGTCGGCGGGGCGGGGAGTTCGGTCGGTGGGTTTCGGGGCGGTGCCGGCGCGATCGCGGCCGCGCCCCCGCCGCCCGGCGGCATCGGCGGCGCGGCAGGGGCCGGCATGAGCATGGGCGGGAAGGCCGCAGGGGCGGGGGTCGCAGCGGCCGGAAAGGCCGCGGGGGCGGCCATCTCCGCGGTGCCGGGACTGCAGCCCGTCGGAGCGGCGGTTTCCGCTGCCGGGCAGGCGGCGGGCAAGGGCGTCGCGGCGGCCGGAAAGGCCGCGGAGCAGACGACGCGCGCGGCCGGACAGGCAGCTGGCGCTGCGCGTGGCGCTGCGGGTGCCGCCCGTGCCGCTTCGGGTGCTGGCACTGCGGGGGACACGCCTTTCGGCAGCGGTGGCAAGGGTGCCGGGGGTGCAGCGTCGACCGGCAGCGCCCCCGGCACGGGCGGACCAGATCAACTGTCGGCCCCGAGCTCCGCTGGCGGCAGCCCTGGGGCCGGCGGCACCGGAGGCGGCGAAGGCGGGAAGAAAGAACCGTCCGCAGCCAGCAAACTCTTGCGGCAGGCGCAGCACCATGCGGGTCAGGCACACCGCGGGCTACCGCACGAGGGCGCGGTCAGCGCGCCGGGGCTCCGGTTTGGCCATTCAGAAGATTGAGGAGGACGGGTCATGTCTATGCGCTCTATCCGACGATCATTTCTGCGCGCCGCACGGCGGCAGGTGCGCACCGCAGAACTCGGCCACCCGATTCTACGACTCATCATGGGTCTTGCTCTCGCGCTCGATCTCTTAGCCGGCCACCCCCTGTGGATGACGGTTGGCCTCGTCGTGGCGATTACCGCGGTGTTTGTCCGCGGCGCCCAGGAAATCCGGCGCTCGAGCGCGCCACCGTCCCCGCAACCCGACAGTGGGGCCACGCGCCCCGAGGACTTACCATGAGCATCGCATCTCGTCTTCGTCTCTGGACCCGTCCAACGCCGCCGCGTCGTTTGCGGGCCATGTACTGGGCTGTGAGCGCCTGTGCGCTGGCACTCCTCGGCATGCTGCACGTCTCACTGGCGGCCGAGCACCGCCTCGAGGTTGAGTTGAGCGCGGCAACCCGCGCGGAACTCGCGGCCCCGCACGTCCTCATCGTTCGGGTCGCGTCGCCCGTGGCGCGGGCGACGAAGGTCGAACATAACACTCGCGCTGCCACAGCGACGCACAAGGAGAAATCACATGGGCGCAGGTGAGGCGATCCTCTACATTTCGGTTCTCTTGGCTCTCGCGATTATGTTGCCGAGCATGGTCGGCATGCAGCACCAGGCGTTTTCCGATCAGGTGGCGCAGCTGGAGTCCGGGCAGCTCGCGACGATCACGGACGCGGCGCTGCAGTACGAGTATGGGTACATGGCGCGCCTGTCCGCTCCTGGGAGCACGCACACGGTCAGCGTGGCGACGCTCATCCAGCAAGGCTACCTGCCGCCCGGTACCTCAAGCGTCGATGCGATGGGCGATCAAATCTCCGTCCAGTACCAGGCGGACTCGAGCGGCAATGTGACGGGCTACGTGGTGGCGCAGGGCGCGTACCGGTATCCCGACGCGGACGCGGGGCAGATCCTGCTCGATCTCGGTGACCGCGGCGGGTACGTGCCCGAGGTCCCGATCGCCGGCCAGGTGGCCGGTACCATCTATGGCACGGGGCGCACATGGCAGTCCCCCGCGCCGGCCGGCATCGGGCCGGGGGCCATCGCCGTGAAGGTCGAGAGCAATGCCGCGCAGCAGGCGGATGACAGTCGCTTCCTCTGGCGCGTGCCGGCCCCGATTCCTGCGGACAATTCCATGTCGACGCCCCTGATTATGAGCGCCGTGGAGCCACCTGGGGGCGCGTGCGGCAATACTGGTGCCATCGCGCAGGATGGCACGGGGGCACTACTGACGTGCCAGGCCGGCACCTGGACCGCCGTCGGCGGCGGGCACTGGCGAGCTCCGGTCGCGACCTATGCGGCGCTGCCGGGGTCGGGAAACCAGAACGGCGATGTGCGCCTGACCTTGGACACGGATCGGGCCTTCGCGTGGAATGGCGGGTCGTGG
>DAIDUQ010000055.1:0-32515 GCA_027456605.1 Steroidobacteraceae bacterium
GCGCCTTGGCGATGTCCGTGCCGCGGCGCACGCCACTGTCGATCAGGACCGGCAAGCGGCCGCCGACCTCGGCGGCGATCTCGCTCAGCATCTCGATGGGCGCGACGCAATAATCGAGCTGGCGGCCGCCGTGGTTGGTGAGCACGATCCCGTCGCACCCGAGAGCGACCGCGCGCCGCGCGTCCGCCGCCGTCAGCACGCCCTTGATGAGCAACTTGCGCGGCCAATGCTCACGCACCCACGCGATGTCCTCCCAAGTCAGCGTGGGGGCGAACATCTGCGGAATGATCGTACTACCGCCGACGGCACTGGCCGCCCCCGGCGGCAGAAAGTTCTCGATGTTGCGAAAGTGGGGAATGCCGTGGCGCGCCAGAACCTGAGTGAGCCAGCGCGGATGCCCCAGCGTATCGAGCGCCGCCCGAAAGCGCGGCTTGCCGGGCTTGCGATAGTTGCGCTTGTCCCATTCCCGGCTGCCGAAGACATTGGCATCGGTAGTGAACAGCAATGCCTCGTAATCGGCGGCCGCCGCCCGGCGCATGATGTCCTCGGCGATGGCGCGATTCTTCATCACGTACAGCTGCATCCACAGCCGTCCGCCCGCGCGACTCGCGACATCCTCCAGCAGCGTTGTCGACAGCGTGCTCAGCGTGAAGGGGATGCCGAACGCGGCGGCCGCCCGAGCGAGCGCAATATCGCCGTGCGGGTGCAGCATGCCGTTCAAGCCCGTCGGCGCAATCGCCAGCGGCGCGCCGCAGGGCGCGCCGAACAACTCCGTGCCGAGACCGCGCCCTTGCGTATCGATCAGCGTCGGCGGCACGAAGCGCAAGGCCGCGAATGCGGCCCGATTGCCACTCAGCGTCGCCTCGTCCTCCGCGCCACCCTCCACGTATTCGAACACGAAGCCCGGAACCCTGCGCCTCGCCGCCGCGCGCAGATCCGCGATGTTATGGGCCGAGGCGATGTCACGCCCATCGAAGGGCCGGCGTTTCCAGGACATGCGTATCGTCCACCGAGCGCACAGCGGCGCTTAGATGCTCCAGCCGCCGTCGATGACGTGAATCTGCCCGGTGGTGTAGGTGGCGCCGGCCAAATGCACCACGAGATCGGCTATTTCCTCGGGCCGCCCGATCCGGCCGATCGGCTGGCGGGCAACGAAAGCCGCGCGTGTCTGCTCGTAGTCGCCTTGGGCGCGCAGCCGGCCCTCGAGCGACGGCGTCTCCACGGTCCCGGGACAGATGGCGTTACAGCGGATGCCGTGGCTGACGTAGTCTGCGGCTACGGATTTTGTCAGACCGATCACGGCGGCCTTGGTCATCGCATAGACGCAGCGCACCGGAACGCCTTTGACACTGCTCGCCACCGACGACATGTTGATGATGCACCCGTCGCGGCGCGCGAGCATGCCGGGCAGCACCGCGCGAATGGTACGCACCATCGCCTTGACGTTCAGGTCATAGGCAAAGTCCAACTCCGCGTCGGTGCACTCCAGAATGGTGCCGTGGTGCACACAGCCGGCGCAGTTGAACAGAATATCAACATCGCCGGCACGGGCCACGCCGGCTGCGATGCTCTTGGCGTCGCGCACATCCATGCGGCAGGTCATGATGCTCTGTCCAGTCAAAGAGGCGAGATTGGCTTCGTCTATGTCGGTGGCCACGACGCTCGCGCCCGCGGCCGCGAGCGCCAGCGCACTGGCGCGTCCGATGCCCTGCGCTGCGGCGGTAACCAGCGCGATCTTGCCTTGCAGAGGAGAGTCGCCAGGACGCATATCGGTTCTCGGGAAGCTCGTCAGGGTTGGGGAACGGGTGTTCCGGGGGAGTCGTTCGAATAGTAACAGGCTTCGGCCAGCGCCATGGTGCGCCAGGCGTCATCCACCGAGGTGTGCAGTACCTCGTCTTCGCCGCTCGCGAATCGCTGCAGGTTGGACATGGTGCCGATGAACGCGTCGGGAAACCATGTGCCTAGCAAAGGCACAGGCCGCCACGGGCCGCCCCGCGGAGCGACCCACAGCTCGTCAGGCTCGCCGCGGGGATAGTCGAGCAGCAATCCGAGCTTCACAAGCGCCGCGGCGCGCTCGCCCTCGATGCGTATCGTCGCATCCTGGAACTGCCGGCCGAAGTCGTGGTGATGATTGATCGAGAGCGTCACGCGCCGTTCCGCGCCGTAATCCAAAATCGCCGAGGTGCGCGTCTGCGCGAGCGGGCTGCCGGGATAATGATAGGTGCGGGCGAGCACGCCCCGCGGCTCGCCGGCCAGGGCGCGGATGGTGTCGAGATAATGGATCGAGTGCGAGACGATCTCGACTCGCGGATTGGGAATGAGATGGGGAAACTGCTCCCAGGGGGTCACCAGACTCAGATGCACTTCGAGATCGAGCAACGGGCCGAGCAGACCGCGAGCCAGCGCATCGGCAGCCGCGTACATCATGGGAGCAAAGCGCAACTGAAAGTTGACCGCGGCCGTCAGCCGCCGCTGCCGGCAGACCGCCCGGATGGCGGTGGCCTGCGCTAGATCGAGGCCAAGCGGCTTTTGAACCAGCACCACCGCCCCGGGCGCAAGCGCGGCGAGAATCCCGCGATGCGCCACGGGCGGCGCCGCGACGTCGAACACGCAGTCCTCGACGGCGGCGGCTTGCTCGAGCGATCCATAAACGCGCTCGATCCCCCAGCGATCGGCCGTCGCGTGCGCTTTATCGGCATCGACATCGAACAGTCCCAACACGTGGAATCCGGCTTTACGGTACGCCGGTAGATGCGCATCGTTGACGATGCCGCCGGCGCCGACGATGACGATGGGACGGGGCGCCGAGGGCAACGGGTGGCACTGGCGCAGCTCGAGCAACTCCCAGGCGGCGCTCATGCGACGATCGCCTCGATGTTCCGCTGGGCCTCGGCCAACAGCGCTCGGCTCGGCTCGCCGGTGTCGAGCGCCCGGGCAAGCAGGGCATCGATCGCGTGCGCGATGTCGGCGAGCCGCGGATGCGGCGGCAGCTCGCGCGCGTGCGCGTGCAAGGTGTCGAGCTCGTGGTAGAACGGAACCAACCGGTTCACCTCCGCGTCCGTCCACGTCGAGCGGCGCACGCCGATCGCGCCTTCCAGTGTGGTGATTTTGTCCATGGGCGCCGTGGCCAGATGCCGCAGGAACGACCATGCCCAATCCCGAACGTGCGAGCCTGCGGCGAGCGCGATCACCCAAAAGACATTGAGCGATACACTGCGCCCCCCGAGACTCCGGGGCAGCGGCGCCACCGCAACTCGGCCCCTCACACGGCTGTCGGTCCAGGATTCCCCGAGCGCGGCGAAACCGAACCAGTTGGCCATCAGGGCGACCTGGCCCGCACAGAACAGCAGCCCCGCCTTGACGCTGTCCAGCTCACGCGCCCCCGGCGCAAGCGCCGCTTCGTCGCGCGCCAGGCGGCGGAGAAACTCCAGCGCCGCTTCGGCCTGCGGCGAGCACAGCTGCGGCCGTCCTCGAGCGTCGAACGGCTCCCCGCCGCGCGACCACACGTGGATGCAGAAATCGTAAAAGCCATTGTGGCCGTCGGGAAACAGCGCAAGCGCCGTGCCGTACTGGCCCTGATCCGGTGCGTGCAGCCGCCGGGCGGCCGCGTGAAACGCCTCCCACGTGGCCGGGACCTCCAAGCCGGCCTCCTGCAGCAGGTCCTTGCGGTAGATGAGGCATTCAGGACCATCGTGATAAGGCAGGCCCCAGAAGCCGCCGGCGAAATCCGCGAGCCGTACCAGCGATGGGCTCCAGGCCTGCGGGAAATCCGCGATCGGCGCTCGGGCCAGGTACGGCCGCAGGTCCTGAATGAGCCCCGAGGCCTGAGCCTCCGCCAGCCAATCCGTCGACAGGAACGCCAGATCGACTGATCCGTCGGCGAGGGCCCCGTGGGCAAACAGGCGCGCATGCAGGTCGTTCAGCTCGAGCAGCTCCAGCTCGAGGCGATCGTCCCCCGCCGCATCCCGCGTGAACTCCGCGAACTGCCGGCGCAGGGCGTTCGCGAACGGATCAAATCTGCGGACTGCTATGCGCAGCTGCCGCATCGGACGCCTCCTCTTCCGGCTTCAGGCCCGCGTGCACCGCGATGACGTCGGCGCACGCCTTGAGCGCCGGCAGCATGGTCTCCAGAGTGGGACCGGATTTTTCCTTCAGCGTGGCGATCGTGAGCACCGCCTTGATGGACGAGGCCGGTGCGCCGACTGGCACGCCGATGTCGAGCCCGCCGATGAATCGCTCGCCTTCGGCGCGCTCGTAGCCGCGCGCGCGGATCGCCGCCAGGCGCTTCAGGAACTGCGCGCGCGCGCCCGGCTTCTCGCGCCGCCATTCCAGATCGTGAGTGAGGAGCTCTTCGCAGTCGGCCGGTGTCATGTTCGCCAGCAATACCCGCCCGGAGGTGGTGTGCAGCGGCGAGTGCTGCGAGCCGACCTCGACCGACAGCCGGAAGGGCTTGGGACTTTCTTCCTGGGCCAGTACGAGCACCCGCTCGCGATGCAGCACGGACAGATGGCACGATTCACGCAGATCCTCGACCAAGCTGCGCATCAGCGGCTGGGCCGCCTTCAGCAGCACCTCGTACGGAGAGTGTGTGCGCGAGAGCTCGAAGAGCTTCAGCGTCAGCGAGTACGCGCCGGTGGTCGGCTCGCGCCTGAGATAGCCGCGGCTCTCCAGGCAGGCGAGCATCCGGAAGATTTCCCCGGCTTGCCGGTTGAGCGCCCGCGCAAGCTCCGCCTGAGTGAGCGGCACGGCTTGATCAGATAGGTATTCCAAGACGTCCAGGCCCTTCTCGAGCGCCGGCACGGAATACTTCGAGCGGCGTTCCTCTAGGGTCAACAGGCTATCGTGGGTCATACGATCTCCTTACGGCTCAACGTACGGCGGCCTCGGATTCTGCCTCATGAGCGCCCGGCGCGCCGCTCCCGGCGGTCCCCTCGGCCGCGATACGGCGCGGGGCGCGCCGCCGGCCGCCGACGGTATAAATCGCCGCGGCCGCGATCAGCACCGTGCCTTCGATCAAGCCCTGGTAGTTGGCGCCGAGGTTCAGAATGTTGAAGCCGTTGGTCAGAGTGTAAAGCACCAGCGCGCCCGCCACCGTCTTCAGGACGCTGCCGGCGCCGCCGAACAATGATGTCCCGCCGAGGATGGCCGCCGCAATCACGGTCAACTCCTCACCCGAGAGCGCGGTGGGATTCATGGCGCCGAAGCGGGATGCGTACAGCACGCCGGCGAAACCGGCGGCGAGACTGCACAGCACGAAGGCCCCGAGCTTGTACGCGCGCACGTTGATGCCGGCCAGCCGGGCAGCCTCGGGGTTGCCACCGACGGCGTAGACGCGGCGGCCTGCGGCGGTCAGGTGCAGCGCAAGCCCGATCACCAAGGTGAAGCCCGCCATGTAGAGTATGGGCAGCGGAAATGGACCGGCGCGGCCGCTCTCGAAGTAGGTCATCACCCGCAGCGCTCCGGGAGTGCTCACCATCAGCGAGCGCCCGCCGGTGATGACCAACACCAGGCCGCGAATCGCGGTGAGCGTGCCGAGTGTGACGATGAATGCGTTGATGCCGACCAGCTCGACCATGACGCCGTTCAGCACGCCGATGACGGCGGCGAGACCGAGCGAGGCCGCCATGGCGAGCCAGAATCCGACGTGCCCGATGACGATGATGTTCACCGCGGCGGCGAGAGCCGCGACCGACGCCACCGACAGATCAAAGTTGCCGCTGATCAGCACCACGGTCATCGCCACGCCCATGATCGCGACCGGTGCGGTCTGGTACAGAATATTGATGAGGTTGACCGGGCTGAGATAGCTCGGCCGGCCCAACAGGGCGGTGACCACGGTGAGAATTGCGACCAGCAACAGCAGCGCGTAGTACACGCCTGCCTCGCGCAGGCCGAGCTTGCGCCTCAGCGCCCCCCCGGTGCGGCTCACTGTGCGCGCCTCCGCGGCGGCTCGTCCCGCGCGCCGCGCGCCGCCCCGGCCGCCAGTCTGATCAGCTCCGGCTCATCGATCTCGCCCGCGGCGCGCTCGGCGACGATCGCCCCTTCACGCATCACCAAGATTCGATCGGCTTCAGCGAGCAGCAGCTTCAGTTCCGAGTCGACCAGAATGATGGCCGCGCCGGTTCCGGCGAGCGCGTGGATCTGGTCGAAGATTTCCGCCTTCGCGCCGATGTCGATACCGGCTGTCGGCTCATCCAACAGCAGCAGGCGCGTCGGGCCGCACAGCCAACGGGCGAGACTCACCTTCTGTGCGTTGCCTCCGGAGAGATCTCCCACCGGCATCTGCAGATCCTGGGCTTTGATCGCCAGACGCCGGACCGCATCCGCGGCCACGGCACGCTCCTGGCGTACCCGTGGAAACACCCCCCACCGCGAGAAGCGCCGCAGATGCGCCAGGGTCATGTTCTGCCACAGGGGCAGCGCGGGCAGCAGGGCTTGCGAGGCCCGATCCTCCGGCACGAGCGCGACGCCCGCGCGGACCGCGCCGGCCGGGGTACGCGGCACGCGCTGGCCGAGGACGCGTACTTCGCCGCGCGCGCCCGCGTCCGCACCGAAAATGGCGTGCAGCAGCTCGCTGCGGCCCGAGCCGAGAAAGCCGGCGATCCCGAGCACCTCACCGGCGCGCACCGTAAAGGTACAAGGCGCAAGGCGGCCCGGCGAGCGCAGAGCCTCGATCTCCACCACAGTGTCGGCTCGGGCGCAGCGGATCGGGCGGGCGGCGCGCTGAATCGTGCGGCCGGCGATCGCCAATGCGAGGGCCGCTTCGTCGGTCTGCGCGGTCACTGCGCGCAGCACCGCCGAGCCATCGCGCAGCACGGTCAGCTCGTCGGTCAGCGCGAGGGCCTCGTCGAGAAAGTGGGTCACGAACAACACGGCGCGGCCTTCGTCCGCCAGCCGGCGGATGACGGCGTGCACGATGCGCCGCTCGGTGGCGGCCAGCGATGCGGTCGGTTCGTCCATCACGATCAGGCGCGCGTCGGCGGCGAGCGCCTGCAGAATGCCGACCATCTGGCGCGCACCGATCGCGAGCCCCGAGACAGGCTGGTCGGGCGGCAATCGATAGTCGATCGCAGCCATCAACTCCCGGAGCCGCTCGCGCTGCGTGGCGCCGCGGCGCAGAAGCCCGCGCTGCCCCAGAAAGACGTTCTCCATCACCGAGAGGGCCGGCACCAGTGGAATCTGCTGGTGGAGCGTCGCGATCCCGGCGGCCCGCGCCTGCGCGGGTCGCTGCCAGCACACCGGCTCGCCGTGCCAGAGAATCCTGCCGGAAGTGGCCTGCGCCGCCGCGCACAAGATGCGGATGAGCGTCGATTTGCCGGCGCCATTGGCACCCAGTAATCCATGCACGGTGCCGGGCCGGACGGTCAAGTCGACGCCGCGTAGCGCCACGGTCCCGCCCGGATACACCTTCGCGAGACGTTCCATCGCAAGCAGCGGCGGCAGGGTATCGCTCATCGCGCCCTTCACCATTCGCCGCGACACTCGCCCACGTTCGAGCGGGTGATGCCTGGAGTCCTGTAGGTGATGAACGCGGCGTGCAGAGGCTTGCGCCCGGTCACGTCGCCGTAGAGCGCGTCGAAGGCGAGCCTGCCGAGCTCGAGCGGCTTGTAGCACACAGTGCCGTCGATGCGCCCGGCCTCGAGCGAGAGAATCGCGAGGCGCGAGCCACCGATCCCGATCAACTTGGCCTTGGATCCCGCCGAGCTGACTGCTCGGGCGCAGCCGACCGCCATGTTATCGGCTTCATTGAAGAACAGATCGACGTTGGGGTGCGCCTCGAGGATGTTTTGACAGACGATGTCGGCTTCCTGCGTGCGCCAATCCGCCGGCTGGCGGGCAACGATACGGTAACGGACATGCGCGGCGGCGAGCCCTTGCTCGAAGCCCTGCTCGCGCTGCTGCACCTCCGGGAAACCCGGCGCACCCTGGATGATCGCGATGTGCGCGAGCCGCCCCGGCGGCAGGAGCCGCGCCGCCAGCCGGCCGGCCTCGCGGCCCGCCGCCGTCTCGTCCTGCGTGACCAGCGCCACGAGCTTCGGATACACATCGCGCAGCGGCCGAGTGCGCGGGTCGCCTACTTCGGAGCCGACCGCAACCACCGGTATGCCGGCGCGCGCGGCCGCGTTCACCCAACTCTGCGCGATGACGGAATCGAGCGGCATCAGCACGATGCCGTTGACGTGCTCGGCAATCAGATCCTGCAGGTCGTTGGCCTGTCTCTGCACGCGGTTTTGGGCATCGAGCACAATGGCCTGGACCCCGGCGCGCGCGGCCGCGCGGCGGAATCCGCGCGCGATGGCCGCAGCGAACGGATAGCTCAACCCGGCGCTGGAGAGCGCCAAACGCAGGGGCGCCGCGCTGGCCGGCAGGCTCGACAGCACGGCCAGCGCGGCGGCGGCCACGGCGGCGGCCCGCAGGCTCGATACGGCTCGCCGCCCGAGATTCACGCCAGCGCCCCGCGCCGCTCGACCAGGTACAGGTGCTCGCAGGCCAGAACGAGTTCCCCGTTCTGGTTCGCGATTTCGACGGCTTCCACCACGATACCGTGCGTCTTGCGCTTGGGGTGATCGCGGCGTGCGCTGATGCTCGCGGTCACCGTGAGCGTATCGCCGATGAACACCGGCCGGATGAATCGGACGCGATCATAGCCATAGGACATTGCTCGCGGATTGATGGTATTGGCCGTCATGCCGATGCCCATGGACAGCACCAGCGTCCCGTGGGCGATTCGCTGTTTCAACGGCTGCTGCGCGCACCATTGGGCATCCATGTGATGCGGAAAGAAGTCGCCGGTCTGCCCGGCGTGCGTCACGATGTCCGCCTCGGTGAGCGTGCGCCCGAACGTGCGGCGCTCGCTGCCGATCTCATAGTCTTCGAAATATAGCTCGGTGATCACGCCGACTCCTCCTCGATGTCGAGCTGGAATCGGCGGGCGATCTCGTCCGTATCGCGGCCCAGGGTCGGGGCGCCGTGGGGCGATGTGAGCACGGCCCCGTCGACCCGGATCGGACAGCGCGTGGTGCGCAGCGTGCCGTGGTCGGCATCGTGGATGGTCTGTGTCAGCCGCAGCGCGGCAAATCCGTCGTGCTCGAGCATTTGCGGCCAGGTGTAGACCTCGGCGCACCAGATGTCGGCTGGCTCCAGTATCGCCAGCCAGTGCTCGCTTTCGCGCGTGGCCAGATGCGCGGCCAGGATGGACTTGATCCGGGCCCGCTCGGTAAACCAGCCGGACGGATCGGTGTAGGCGCGCAGCGGCTCGCAGCCGATGAGCTCGCCGAGGCGATCGATAGGCGCCATCGCCACGGCGACATAACCGTCTGCGGTGTGATAGACGCCGTACGGCGCGCCGATGTAGACGCTGGCGTTGTTCACCGCGTCACGCGGGGGCTGCTGCCCGTCCCCGTTCAGGAACGCGGTGAACTGCTCGAACTGCATGTCCAACGCCGACTCGAAAAGACTGACGTCCACTCGTCCGCCCAGACCGGTACGGCCGCGCCGCACGAGCAGGGCGAGCACGCCCTGGCACAGATGCGCTCCGGACATCAGGTCGGCGATCGAGACGCCCATCGGCACCGGGCCCTGGGTGGCGTCTCCGGAGAGCCATGCGAGGCCGGACATGGCTTGTACGAGCAGGTCCTGACCGGGCTTGGTCCGCCACGGGCCCGCGCTGCCGTAACCGGTGATCGCGGCGTAGATGATGCGCGGGTTGAGGTCCGCGACCGTGGCGTAATCCAGGCCGAGCCGCTCCATCACTCCCGGGCGGAAGTTGTGAACCATCACATCCGCGCGTGCGATCAGCGCCTTCACCCGCTGCAGATCCAGCGGATTTTTCAGGTCCGCCGCGAAGCTCTGCTTGTTGCGGTTGATGGTATGAAAGAGCGCGCTGTCCCCGCCGAACGTCTGATCGGCCAGATACAGGCGGCGGGACAGATCCCCCCCCCTTGGACGCTCCACCTTGATGACCTCGGCGCCCAGATCGGCCAGCCGCAGGCAACAGGAGGGCCCGGCCAGGAACTGGCTGAAATCCAGCACCAGCACCCCCTCCAACGGTCGCTCAGCGGTAGTCGTGGGCGCGCCGCGGTCTGCGTGCGCTGTCTTCAACCGGGCTCCTCGCGTAGTTTACTGATAAATGCTATGTTCGTTACCGAATGATGTCAACTGGGTGCGCCGCGTCCGGGCGAGGGGGATGGGTAATGCGGGAAGGCCGATCGATCGTCTTGCGTGGGATGACCTGGGATCACCCCCGGGGCTACGCTCCGCTCACGGCCTGCTCGGAGGCGTGGCGTGCGCGCAGCGGGGTGCGCGTCACGTGGGAACGGCGTTCGCTGCAGGATTTCGAGTCCTTTCCGGTCAGCGAGCTCGCGACTCGCTATGACCTCGTCGTGATCGATCATCCACACGTCGGGCAGGTCACGCGCGAAGGATGTCTCGCGCCGCTCGGCGATGCCACCGACTGTGAGAGGTTGGCCCGCGGCGCGGTCGGCGCCTCTGTGCAGAGCTATTTCTGGGCGCAGCGGCTCTGGGCCCTCCCGATCGACGCCGCGGCTCAGGTTCAGGCTTGGCGTCCCGACCGGCTATCCGCTCCTCTGACGGATTGGGCGTCGGTTCTGGCCCTCGCCGCCGAAGGCTCGGTGCTCTGTCCATTGCGGCCGCCGCACAACCTAATGGCCCTGTTCACCCTGTGTGGATTGGCCGGATGTCCAGGTCGAGTGCAAGCCGGCGACTTGCTGGAGCCAGGTGCGGGTCAGGAGGCGTACGCACGCTTGAGCGAGCTTCTTGCCCGGCTCGATCCGGCCTGTCTGGCGATGGATCCCATCGCCGTCCTGGAGCGCTTGGCCAGGCCGCACTCACCGGCGGCCTGCGCGCCCCTCATCTACGGCTACGTCAGCTACTGCCGATCCGGCGCGCACGGCGCGCCGATCGCGTTCGGCGACCTCGCGCCGCTGATGCGCGGCGGGCCGCGCTCGGGATCGGCTCTCGGCGGCACGGGCATCGCCGTCTCGGCGCAATCGCCCGAGCGCGAGGCGGCGACCGCATTTGCCCGCTGGGTGGCGGACGCAGAAGCGCAAAGCGGACCCTACCTCGCCGCCGGCGGGCAACCCGCGCACCGCGCGGCGTGGGAAGACCCGCTCGCCAACCGTGATTCGCTCGACTTCTTCCGCAACACGCGCACGACACTCGAGGGCGCGTGGGTACGCCCGCGCCATGCCGGATACATGACATTCCAGGTTGCGGCCGCGGAGCGCCTCAACGAGGCGTTGGCGACGCGCGAGCCGGCCGCCACGGTCATCGCGGCGATCAACCGTTTGCATCGCGAGGCATCATCATGAGTTCAACCACCACCCGCCGGACTTTCCTCAAATCGGCCGCGAGCGCGGCCGGCGCCGGACTGGTCGCGCGGCGCACCCTGTGGCCCCGCCGCGCCAAGGCGGCGGCCGCCGATACCACGGCCGTCGAACGTCTGTACGAATTCGACTATGCCGACGTGGCCCTCACCGGCGGTCCGCTCAAGGAACAGTACGACTTCATCCATGCGCATTACCTCGCGCTGGATAACGATCGGCTGCTGCAGGTATACCGGCAGCACGCCGGACTGCACGCGCCGGGGATCGACATGGGCGGCTGGTACGGCAAGGGAGGCTTCATCCCCGGCCATGCGTTTGGTCAGTATGTCTCCGGCATCGCGCGCTTCGGACGCTGCACCGGCGACGCCGCGTGCCGGCACAAAGTGCATCAGCTGATCCACGGCTTCGCCAAGGCGCTCGACGCAAATCCGGTGCCCTATGCCGGCGAAGGCGCCTGGAAAGTGTGGCCGGCCTACGTGCTCGACAAGCACATGATCGGATTGATCGACGCGTATTACATGAGCGGCGTGCAGTCCGCCCGCCAGTTGATTCCGCGGGTGATCCGCGGCGCGCTGCCGTTCATCTCGCCGGTCAGCCGTAATCGCATTGGCGTGAAGAACCCGCCCTATGACGAAACGTACATCGTCTCGGAGAACCTGTTCACCGCGGCGCACCTGACCGGCGAGCGCCGCATCCGCGACCTGGCCGTGAAGTATCTGCTCAACGGTCCGTACTTCGACCCGCTGGCGCGGGGCGAGAATGTGCTGCCGGGACAGCAGGCGTACAGCCACGTCATGGCGTTCAGCTCCGCGGCCATGGCCTACATCCAGCTCGGCGACCCGCGCTACCGGGACGCCGTCGTCAACGGTTGGAAGTTTCTCGACGCGCAGAGCTACGCCACCGGCGGCTGGGGACCGAACGAGCTGCTGGTCACCCCGGGAACCGGTGCGCTCGCCGCGAGCCTGGCCACGACGGCGAATCATTACGAGACACCGTGCGGCACTTTCGCGACCATGAAAGCCGCGCGCTACCTCATGCGCTTCACGGGCGATGCGCGCTACGGAGACGGGCTCGAGCGGATCATGTGGAACGGGCTGATGACGGTGAAGCCGCCGGACTCCAACGGCAATTCACCCTACTACTCGAGCTACCACCCGGACGGGCGGAAAGTTTTCTATCCGGAAAAGTGGCCGTGCTGCTCCGGCACCCTGGCGCAGGGCGTCGCAGACTACGTGCGCAATGCCTATTTCCACGCGCCGGGCGCCCTCTATGTCAATCTGTTCACGCCCTCGCGGGTGCGGTGGCGCGGCGGCGGCCGGGCCGTCACGCTCACACAGCACACCGACTATCCGGCCGGCGAGACCGTCGAGCTGCGCATCGAAACCGCCGCGCCCGCGGATTTCGCGCTCAGAATCCGCATGCCGGGCTGGCTCGAGGCCGATCCGGAGATTCACGTCAACGGCCGGCGCCAGAGCCTGGCGGCCGATCCGGGCACGTTCGCCGAAATCAGGCGCACGTGGCGCGACGGCGACCGGGTGGAGCTGCGGCTGCCGCAGTCTTTCCGCACGCAGGCCATCGACCGCTCGCATCCCAACACGGTGGCGCTGCTGCGCGGACCGCTCGTGTACAGCGCACTGAACTTCGCCGGGCCCGGCGCGCCCGTGCCGCGCTTGCGGCCGTCGGCGCTGCGCGCGGTGAGCGGCGCGCGGCAAACCTACCGGCAGATGGATGGTGGGCAGCAGATTCTGTTCGTACCGTTCTATGCCGTGCAGAACGAAACCTACAATGTCTACTTCGAACGGGCCTGAGCATCCGCGCGTCTTCGCGCGTTATTGGATCGAGACCGCGCGGCCGCTCGCGGAGGCGGCGGCTGTCATGGCCGGGGAGCAGTCGACCGGAACGTTCGTGCGCGTCGCCGGCGAGACCGACGAGCTGCGCGATCGCTTCGGCGCGCGCATCGAATCGTTGACCGAGACCGGGGAGTCGCCGGCGCCGTCCCTGCCCGGCGCCTGGGCGCCGGCGGCGGGCCGCGCCCACTGGCGAACCGCGGAGGTGACGCTGTCCTGGCCGCTGCATAACTTCGGGCTCTCGCTGCCGAACCTGCTCGCCACCATCGCCGGCAATCTGTGGGAATTGAAGCCGTTCTCGGGGATGCGGCTGCTCGACGTCAGGCTGCCGCCGCAATTCCTGTCGGCGTACCCCGGTCCGCAATTCGGTGTGGCGGGCACGCGCGACATGATCGGCGTGTGCGACCGCCCGCTCATCGGCACGATCATCAAACCGAGCATCGGGCTGTCACCTGCGGCCACCGCGGACCGGGTGGCCGAGCTCGCCGCGGCCGGCGTCGATTTCATCAAGGACGACGAGCTGCAGGCCGACGGCCCGCTCTGTCCGTTCGAGGAGCGCTTCAGCGCGGTCATGCACGTGCTGCGCCGGCACGCCGAGCGCACGGGTCAGCGCGTGCTCTATGCCGCGAACATCACCGGCGAGATCGACCAGATGCTGCGCCGGCACGAGCACGTGGTGGCCGAGGGCGGGAATTGCGTGATGGTGAGCTTGAACAGTATCGGGCTGCCGGCGCTGAGCGCGTTGCGCGCGCACAGCCAGGTGCCGATTCACGGCCACCGCAACGGCTGGGGTCTGCTCGGCCGCTCGAGCGCGATCGGCATGAGCTTCGTCGCGTGGCAGAAACTGTGGCGGCTCGCCGGCATCGACCACGTGCACGTCAACGGGCTCGACAACAAGTTCTGCGAGAGCAACGAGTCGGTCATCGCCTCGGCGCGCGAGTGTCTCGCGCCGATGTTCGCCCCCCCGGCGCGCGGCTGCGAGATCATGCCCGTGTTCTCCTCGGGGCAGACGGCGCTGCAGGCTCCGGGCACGTGGCGCGCGCTCGGCTCGGTCGACCTGATTCACGCCTGCGGTGGCGGCATCATCGGGCACCCGGGCGGCGCGGCCGCCGGCGTGCGCAGCCTGCGCCAAGCGTGGTTGGCGGCGGTCGCCGACACCCCTCTCGATGACTACGCCCGCGAACATCGCGAGCTGGCGGAGGCGCTGGCGGCGTTCCGGCGCTGACGGCCGCATGCGTTGCTCATGAGATGCTCTTTGGCCTCGAACCCCAGAGCCTGCGCGGTGCAGGGTCTGATCCATGACTAGCCCCCTCTACGCTTACTACGGCGATGACTTCACCGGCTCGACCGATGTGCTCGAGGCGCTGGCCTCGGCCGGCGTGCCGAGCGTGCTGTTCGTTGGAGCGCCGAGTGAAGCGCAGCGTGCTCGCTTCGCCGGCTGTCGGGCATTCGGAATTGCCGGCGACAGCCGCAGCCGCGACCCCGAGTGGATGAGCGAGCATCTGCCGGCATTGTTCCGGAGCCTCGGGGCGCTCGGCGCTCCGCTCGTGCACTACAAGACCTGTTCCACGTTCGACAGCTCGCCCGAGATCGGCTCGATCGGCCGCGCACTCGAGATCGGACGCGGTGTCTTGCCGGGGCCGTTCATTCCAATCGTGGTGGCCGCGCCTCACCTCGGGCGCTACCTCGTGTTCGGAAATCTATTCGCCGCGGCAGCCGGCGAGGTGCATCGGATCGACCGTCATCCGACCATGCGTTCCCATCCGGTGACACCGATGCGCGAGGCGGACCTGCGGCGGCATCTGGCGGCGCAGACCGCGCTGCGCATCGGGTCGGTGGGGCTTCCGGCGCTGGCGCGGGGCGCGGCCGGCGAAGCGCTCGCCGCGTGTGTCGCCGCCGGCGACCAGGCGGTGCTCTTCGACGGAGTGAGCACGGAAGATCTCGCGCAGACAGGCCGGCTGCTGTGGCGGGATGCTCAGACCCACAGGATCTTCTGCGCCGGCAGCTCCGGACTGACCTACGCACTGCTGGCGGCCTGGCGGCAGGCCGCCGTCATTCCCGCCGAGGCGCCCGCACCCGCCTCGATCCGGTCCGCCGACACCCTGTTGGTCATCAGTGGCAGCTGCTCGCCGGTCACCGCACGGCAGATCCAGCTTGCGCTGCGCAGCGGGTATCACGGCATCGCGCTCGATCCGGCGGCGCTTCTGAACAGCGGCGGCGCACAGATCGGCGAGAGCGTGGTACGTGAGGCGGCGAACAGTCTGTGCCGCGGGCGCAGCACCGTCCTCTACAGCGCCGTAGGACCGCTTCCAGCCGGTGCGCCCCCATCGGGCGAGCGGCTGGGTCGGCGGATGGGCGAGCTGCTGGCGCGCATTCTGGCGGCCGTCCCGCAGCACCGGCGAGTGCTGCTCGCGGGGGGCGACACTTCGAGCCACGCGCTCGCCCAGCTGGGTCTGTCCGCCCTCACGTGGGCCGGAAGCTTGGAACCCGGTGCGCCCCTGTGCCGCGCCCATGCCGACAGGCACTCCGGTCGCGACGGGCTGGAGCTGGTTCTCAAGGGCGGACAAGTGGGAAGCGAGGGGTTCTTCGAGCGCGTCAGGCAGGGCAAGTAGGCGCTGTGGCGCGAACCGGTGCGTTTTTGGCGCCCGGGGGTCCTCGAAGACACCAGCGTCCGCATCCGTCCTTGAGCCGGCGCGCTAGCCGGTCACAGGCGCTTCGAGCACGGGCGGCTCTGCGGGCAGTCCCGCGGTGCAGTCGACGCGTGAGAAAACGATTGCCGCGATCAGCACCATCAGCGCGATGGCCCGCACCGGCAGCTCGTAGTTGCCGGTGGCCTCGGCGATGTAACCGAACGCAAGGGTGCACAGCACGCCGCCGGCCTGACCGGCGGTGTTCATCACCCCGGTAGCCGCGCCGCCGTGACTGCCCCCGATGCTCATGCACATCGCCCAGGACGCCGGCAACATGAAATCCATGGTCGCAAACCCGGAGGTCGCCAGAACCACGATCGCGGTCTGGTTGGTGACCAGGCTCATGGCACACAGCAGAGCCGCCCCCACGATCAGACAGCTGGTGGTCATGATTCGCGTGGCGTTGCGGATCCCGATGGCCAGCCCCAGCCGGTCGCACACGGCGCCGCCGACGAGGTTGCTGCCGATGCCGAGCAGAAACGGAAAGGCGGCATACACGCCCATCTGCGCCATCGTGAAATGACCGGCGTGTATCATCCAGGTCGGAAACCAGTTGAAATAGAACCAGCTGCCGCAGCCATAGAAGCCGTAGGCGAGCACGATGAGCCACAACTGGCGCAGCTTGAGCAAGCGCCGCAACGCGCCGCGCCCGCCGTGCGCGCCGCCGTGTCCGGAGCCGATCTCGAGAAGCTCTTCGCCGCGTATACCGGGCTGCTCGGCGGGCCGGTCGTGATACCACCGCCACCAGGCGAGTGCCCACACCGCGCCGATGACCGCGAGCACCCAGAACACCGGGCGCCAGCCCACCCAGGCGGCCAGCGGCACCAGCAACAGCGGCGCAAGCGCACCGCCGAGGCGGCTCGCGGCCCATATGGCTCCCTGGCCACGCGCCCGCTCACGCGCCGGCAGCCAGCGCCACAGCACGCCGGAGGCGTTCGGATAGGCCCCCGCCGATCCGATCCCGAAACAGAAGCGCACGATGGCCAGCGGCACGAAGCTCGTGCAGGCACCGGTGAGCGCCGTGAAGGCCGACCACCACGCCGCGATGCGTGAGAGCTCGCGCCGCTGGCCGTGCCGATCGCCGAGCGCGCCGGAGGGGATCTCGAACAGGCCATAGGCGATGACGTAAGCGCTGAGCACCCAGCCCCATTCCTCCGGCGTCAGCCCCAGGTCGTGCTGGATCCGCGGGCCCAACACGGCGATGGCCATCCGGTCGAGGAAAGTGATGACTGAAACGACGCTCAGCAGACCGACGACGGCGTAGCGCTTCTTGAGCATTCAGCCGTCCCCGAGGCCGAATACCTCGCGCACTTGTCGCACGCCCGACTCGGGGCTCGAGAGCACCGGCGCCTTGACGGCGCCCGGCGGGAGTGCCGCCACTACTCGCGCCATGGATGCCTGCGCCAGCACGATCGTGTCGACATCGCGCATCCGCTCGGTGAGCGCCTCGCTCACCAGACGATCGTGCGTCGCGGTGTCCCCGGAGAGCACCGCCTCGAAAGCGCCTTCGCAGAGACATTCGACGATCTCGACCGATCGGGATGCTTCGCGCGCCTGGCTGCGCACCAGCGCCGAGGTCGGTTCGAGCGTGGTACGCAGTGTGGCCAGAACGCCGATCCGACGCCCCCGCCAGATGGCATCGCGCGCCATCGGTTCGTCGACGCGCAGCACCGGCCGGTCGTAGAGCTGGCGTGCCACCTCGACAGCCGGGCCAATCGAGGAGCAAGTCACCAGCACGGCATCCGCGCCCGCGTCGAACGCCGAACCCACCTGCGCGGCGAGTCGCCGCACCGTTACCTTCTCGAGATGTCCGGCCTGGATCGTATTCTTTATGAGGCTTTCGTCGACGACATGGAAGATCCGCGTTTCCGGCAGCCATCGCGCACAGAGCGATGCGAACAGCGGCGTCAGCACCGGCGAAGTGTGCAGCAGAGCGAGTGTGTGGTTCGGCATGTCAGTCTCTCATCGGCCCCCAGGTTCCCGGGCCCGGCGCGAAGACGCCGGGCCGCCGCGCGGGCGCGGCGGCCGGCGGATGTCGTTGCGCCGAGCTTCAGCGGCGCGGCGTCGCCGCGGCGCGCGCCAGCGATTTGCCGCGCGCGAACAGCTCTTTGTAAACGGTCTCCGCCATGATGTGGTATCCGATGTCGTTGGGATGCAGATCATCGCCGCATTGATCGCCACCGATGTAGTGGTGCGGATGGCGTGGATCGCGCAACGCCCCGTCGAAGTGGATCACGCCATTGAAGCCCCGGCCCTTGCGGATCCAGCCGTTGACCTGCTGACGGACCTTCTCGCCCGCGGGCCGCTCGTAGGTGGAGCCGAGATAGGGCGTCAGGGTACCGAGGTAGATCTTGATGCCGCGCGCGTGCGCGCGCCGAATGAGATCGCGATACGCGCCGATGATGGCCGAGGCGGGTATCGGACCGGTGTCACCATCGGGGTCGTACGCCCAGCCGATGTCGTTGATGCCCTCTAGCAGCACGATGGCGCGCACCCCGGGGATATCCAGCGCGTCACGGCCGAAGCGCGCGAGCGCCTTCGGTCCCGCCCCGTTGTGCAGCAGGCGGTTGCCGCTGATGCCGGAATTGATCACCACCCAGCGGCGGTCGGCGAACTGCGCCGCCAGCAGCCGCGCCAACTGCTCCGGATAACCCAGGTGCATGCCGGGTGTGGAGCAGAAGCCCTTCGTGATCGAGTCGCCGAACGCGACCAACACCGGGCGAGGCTTCGCGGTGTAGACTTCGACACCGTTCGCCAGCTCCGGCGCCTGCGGGCGGCCGCCCTGCGGCCACACCAGCTGGGTCGCGTGATTGCCGGGCGGCGACACCCAGACGTGCTTCAGCTGGCCCGCCGGTGTGGCGCCGGAGGGGTAATACACCGAGATCGCGAGGTTCTCGAACCGGTGCACTTTCATGTCGATCGGGTCGCTCACCCACGCCTTGCCGGTCGGGATGACGCCGCCGCGCTTGCCGCGGAAAGTGACGACATGAACGGTCCCCGCCGCAAGCACTCCGGTCGGCGACGATGCCGCGACCGTGACCTCGGCGAACCGGACCGGCGAGAGTCCGAGCTCGTTGGTCAGGCGTATGCGCACGCGGTTGCCACCGGCTTCGAGCTGCACGGTCTGGCGTACGGACTGGTGCGTGAAGGTGCGCTGCTGATTGCAGCCCCATACCGCCGTGGTGGGAAACGGCGGCGCATACCATGCCTCGACCCAGTGCGCGGCGCCCGCGGCCCATGCGGCCGGAGCGGTGAGCGAAACCGCGAAGGCGGCGAGCCCCGCGATCCATCCAACCCGTCTGGCGGCCCTCATCCGCGCGCCACGAGGTAGTTGCCCAACCCGATCACGACCGTGGCGCCCACCAAAGTCACGAGACCCGCGGTCATGATGGCGAAGCTGCGCCGGCTCGCGCCCCGCCATTCCTTCAGCGCCAGACCCCACAGGGTCGCGAAGATAATGATGCTGGACATGTGCAGCGTCCAGCTGGAAAAGCCGTATCGGCCCATCTGACTTTGCCCCATCGTGTAGAAAAAGAACTGCAGATACCAGGCGATGCCGCCCAGCGCGCACAACAGATAATTGCGTCGCAGGGCAATTTTGTTGCCCGTATCGTCCAGCCCGCCCTTCAGATCCCGCGCGCTGTCATTGCGGACGATGAGGTATAGACACCATATGGCGTTGGTAGTGAAGCCGCCGAGCAACACGACCACCAGCACCGGCAGTCCCTGCCAGAGCGCACCCGTTCCCTGGGCGAGCGTCAGGTGTCGGATCGGACCGCCGGCATCGAGTCCGTAGGCGAAGCATGCGCTCATGATGCCGGAGAAGATCGCCACCGCGATGCCCCTACGGAAGTCGGTCTCGCGCGGCAACGTGCGGTCCTGTTCCATGAGATGGCGCGCGGCCTGCTCGTGCTCCTTGTCGTGACCGGCCTTGCCGACGACCGCGATGCCCGCGAGCGCCACGGCGATGCCGAGCAGGACGATACGCCCGCCGGTGGTGTGGATGAGGCTGCCGAAGAGCTGACCGCTTACCAGCGGCGGAATGAGGGTGCCGAATGCCGCGGTGAGCCCGAGCGCCACGGCGGTGCCGAGCGCGATGCCGAGATAGCGCATGGTAAGCCCGTAGGTCAACCCGCCGAACCCCCATAGAATGCCGAAGAAATAACACAAGGCCAGCGTTCGCGGCGGAGTCGCCTCCAGCACCGCCAGCAGGTGATGGGTGGCCAAGCCGGCAAACAGCCACGGCGCCAGGATCCAGCTGAAGACTCCACCGACGAGCCAGAAAACCTCCCAGGACCAGCCGCGCACAGACCGGTAGGGCACGTAGAAGCTCGCGGCGGCGAACCCGCCGAGCCAATGAAAAAAGACACCGAGCAGGGGGTTTGGCGTCATGTCAGATCCGGTAGATGCGCTCGGCGGTGTCGGAGAAGAGGTTGGCGCGCTCCGCCGCGCTCGCGCCCGCCAGGATGCGCGTGTAGGCCGCATAAAAGTCGCTGAACGCGCCGAACAGGCGATCGACCGGGAAGTTGCTGGCGATCATGGTCCGCTCCGCGCCGAAGATCTCCAGGGTCTCCAGCACGAACGGCCGCAGACTTTGGCGGCTCCAGTGCCAGTCGAGCATCGCGAGTCCCGAGATCTTCACCGCGACGTTCGGCTGCGCGGCGAGCAGCCGCATGCCGCCGCGCCAGACCTCGATGCCCGCCTCGTCTTTCGCCACCGGCATGCCGGTGTGATTGAGGATCAGGGTTATATCCGGGTGACGGCTCGCCAGCCGCGCCGCGGCCGGCATCTGTGCCGGATAGATCTGCAAATCGAACGACAGGCCGTGGCGCTTGAGGCGCGCGAACCCCGCCCACCAAGCCTCGTCGGCCAACAGGTCGCGCGGCGTGTATGTCTTGGCGGGGTCCGGGTGCCAATTGAGAATCTGGCGGATGCCGCGTACCTTGGGGTGCGCGGCATGGCGCTCGAGCAGCTCGGCGGCGCCCGCCTTCTGCAGCTCGGCATGGGCCACGATGGCCTGCGGACAGCCGCGTTCATCGGCGAGACTCTGCAGCCATTGCGTTTCGGCGAGCGCATCCGCCGGGAGCGCGCCCGCCTCGATGTGTACGATTTTGCGCACGCGCACACCGCCGCGGGACGCGTCGTCCAGATAATCGTCGAGCAGGTAGTCCCGGGCGATCGGGCTGACGTCGCCGGTGATGCCGACGGGCAGCGGCGGCGTGAGCCACGGATAGCGGATGCGCTTCAGGTCCCACAGATGCATGTGGGCATCGACGACGTCGAGGTCCTGTGTCATGGGGTTGCGCGTTCGCGCGGCTTCACGCCGGTGGTTTTCGGGCATCGAGCTCGGCTCAGTACGTCGTACGGCCGCCGGAAATATCGAAGGTGGCGGCGGTGGAGAATGAGCATTCGTCGCTCGCCAGCCAGCACACGAGCGCCGTCACTTCCTCGACCTCGCCGAGCCGTCCCATGGGAATCTTCGAGCGCATGTAGTCGATCTGGCTTTGCGGCAGTTGGGCGAGGATCGGGCTCTTGAAGGTCGCCGGTGTCACGGCGTTGGCGCGTACGCCGGTTTGCGCCAGCTCCTTGCCGAGCGATTTCGTCAGGCCGATCACCGCCGCTTTGGCGGCCGAGTAAGCCGACGCATTCGGGTTGCCTTCCTTGCCGGCGACGGACGAGATGTTGACGATCCGGCCGTAGTCGTTCTTGAGCATGTACGGGACGATCGACCGGCAGGTGTTGAATACGCCGTGCAGATCGACGTCTATGACCCGGCGCCACTCGTGCTGCGGGTATTCCCAAAGCGTCACGGTGGGACCGGTGATCCCGGCGCTGGCGATCAGGATATCGATGCGACCGTGGGCGCCGAAGGCGCGCTCGGCGGCCCGCGCCACCTGCTCGCCGTCCGCCACATCGACCTTGGCGATCTGGGCGCCCGGGATCGCCTGTGCGGCCGCACTCAATGCTTTCTCGTCCCAGTCCCACAGGCACACCTGACCGCCCTCGAGCGCGATGCGTGCCGCCGCTTCGCGGCCGACACCCGAGCCGCCGCCGGTCACGACCGCAACACGCCGCGCGAAACGTCCTGAATACACCGTCATGTGCCGCCCTCCTCAGCGCCGCCAGGCGCACACAGTTTGCGCCTGCTCACCGAGCTTCTCGATGCCGAGCCGCATGCGGTCTCCGGGCTTGAGGTAGACCGGCTCGGGCTTCTGACCCATGCCCACGCCGGGGGGCGTGCCGGTGGTGATGATGTCGCCGGGCTCCAGCGTCATGAAGCGGCTGACGTAGCTGATCAGGGTCGCGACGCCGAAGATCATCGTGCGCGTGTTGCCGTCTTGCATGCGCGTGCCGTTGACGTCGAGCCACATGCCGAGGCTCTGCACATCGCCCGCTTCATCCCGTGTCACGAGCCACGGACCGACCGGGCCGAAGGTATCGCAGCCCTTGCCCTTGTCCCAGGTCCCGCCGCGCTCGATCTGGTACTCGCGCTCGGAGAGGTCGTTGACCACGACGTATCCGGCGACGTGTTCGAGGGCGTCACGCTCTTCCACATAACGGGCGGTGGTGCCGATGACCACGCCGAGCTCCACTTCCCAGTCGGTCTTCTTGGAGTCCTTCGGCAGCATGACGTCGTCGTTCGGGCCTTGCAGGCAACTGACGGCTTTGGTGAAGACGACCGGCTCGGCGGGAATGGGCATATTGGATTCCGCCGCGTGATCGGCGTAGTTGAGCCCAATGGCGATGAATTTGCGCGTGCCGGCGAACGGAACGCCGAGCCGCGGCTTTCCGGATACGGCGGGCAGCGTCGCCGGGTCGATCGCCGCGAGACGGGCGAGGCTCCGCGGCGAAAGATCGGTGGCGTCGACGTCAGGGATGCTTCCGGAAAGAGAGCGGAGGGTTCCCTGGGCATCGAGAAGTCCGGGCAGTTCGTGGCCGGCGGGGCCGTAGCGCAGAAGTTTCATGGCGTATATCGGGATCTCTTGCAGTCTTGAACCAAAAGCGGAAGGATTCGTATCCTCTCAGCGCGCATAAGGGCGGTGCAGGGGCAGCGCACGGTTGAGCTCGACACCGAACCCCGGTGTATCCGGCAACTTCAACCGCCCGTTGACGGGAACCGGCTCGCCGATGAGCTGGGGATGGAACATCGGCACGACGTGGTCGGCCGCTGGTGCCATCATGAGGAATTCTGCGAACGGACTGTTGTGGCGGGTGATGACGAAGTGGTAGCTGTACACGCTCGAGCCGTGCGGAATGACCAGCACGCCGCGACTGTCGGCCAGGGCGGCGATTTTCATCAGTTCCGTCAGGCCGCCGCACCAGCCGACGTCCGGCTGGATGATGTCGCAGCAATCCATCTCGAGCAGCATGCGGAAGCCCCAGCGCGTCGCCTCGTGCTCGCCCGTGGTCACCAACATGCCGGACGGAGCGCTGCGCTTCAGTTGTGCGTAGCCCCAGTAGTCATCGGGAGAGAGCGCTTCCTCGATCCACTTCAGGCCGTGCTCGCGCGCCCCATGCGCCAGTCTGATCGCGTAGGGCAGATCGAGACTCATCCAGCAGTCGAGCATGAGCCAGAAGTCCTCGCCGACACGGGCGCGCATCTCGCCGAGCGCCTCGAGATTGCGCCGCAGTCCCGACTCGCCCTCCGCCGGTCCGTGATGCAGCGGGAGTTTGCCGCCGATGAACCCGAGGGACTGGGCCAGATCGGGGCGAGATCCGGTGGCATAAAAGACCAGCTCGTCGCGCACCGCGCCGCCGAGCATCTGATAGACCGGCTCGCCGCGCAGCCGGCCGAGCAGGTCCCACAGCGCCAGATCAACCCCGGATATGGCGTTCACGACCAGGCCCTTGCGCCCGTAGTATTGTGTGGCGAAGTACATCTGATCCCAGATCTTCTCGATCGAGGCCGGATCACGGCCCTCGAGAAACCGGGCAAGATGGTGCTCGACGATGTAGGCCGCCGGCTCCCCGCCGGTGGTAACGGCGAACCCGATCGTGCCGTCGGCCGCTTCGATCTCGACGACCAGCGTGCCCAGGACATTGATCCCGAAGCTGCGCCGGCTCTGGCGGTATTCCGGATATCGGCTCATCGGCGTCGCGATGTGATCGTCGATCCAGTGCCCGCCCTGCTGGTCATGGTAGTCGGCGCCACCGCCCCGGATGACGAAGGCGCGCACTTGTCTGATCGGCGGAAAGCTCATGTACGGTGTGTGCACTCGGCGAATGGGTCAACGCAATGGACGGCGGCGCGCACGAGTTGCGGCCGGCCCCTTTGTCCCACATACTAATACGGGTACCACATAATGAGAAGCACTCGTCCATCCGGAAGGCTCGAGCATCCCTCAGGGGCGGATGAGGATGCAGGGCGCGCGCGCCTCGGCAGTCAGACCCTGCTGCGCGGGCTCGACGTGATCGACGTCGTCGCCGAGGGTCCGATCAAGCTTGGAGAGCTGGCAGAGCGGCTCGGCCTGACTCGTAGCACGACGCACCGACTGGCGTCAGCGCTCACCGCCCGGCGCTACTTGTCGTTCGTGCCACACAGCGGTTACAGCCTCGGGCCCAAACTGCTCGAGCTCGGGTTCCGGGTGCGTGACGAGCTGGATCTGCCGCGTGTCGCCGCGCCGCATCTGGAGCGCTTGGCGCTGCTCACCGAGGATACCGTACACCTCGGGATACTCGATCAGGGCCACGTTCTCTATCTCGACAAGGTTCCGGGCAAGCGCCGCATCAATATCAGCTCCAGGATCGGGGAGCTGCAGCCCGTGACCTCCACGGGTCTCGGGAAGGCGCTGATTCTCGATCTCGACGAGGACGCCTGGGTCGAGCTGTTCCGCGCCGAGCGCACCCAGCGGCGCGGCGAGATCAGCGTGCAGGACTGGCTCGAGCGGATGCGCCGCTACGTCCGCTCCGGCTTTGCCTTCGATCTCGAGGAGAACGAGGACCAGATCCGCTGCGTCGCCGCGCCGATCCGCGATGTGGCTGGGCGGACCATCGCGGCCATCAGCGTCTCGAGCGCCGCGCAATACATGAGCGATCATCGCATGCAGACCTTGAGCAGGGATGTGGTCGGCACGGCGCGGCGCATCAGCGAGGACCTCGGTTGGACGGGTCGCCATCCCGCCGCCGCGGCTAAGGCCACGGACGGCGACAAACCCCATACGCGTTAGCCTGCGGCACCCCCGAGCAGTCGGGCCAAGCGCTCGAGCGAGCGCAGCGAGGGGGGCTCTGCTGCGGCACGAGCGCCGCATTGTAGACGGCAGGGAATTCTCACCGAGAAGATCTGCGAGAGGCCGAGAAGCACCGCACGGGGCACGGTCTGCGCGGCGGATGCGGTACAATGACCAACCGTCGTGCCGCTTCAGTGTCGCCCCACGTCGATCCGCAAACCGGCTCGAAAGCCCGCGGAGCCGAGACTCGACGAGTGCCGTCAAGAACGGCGCGAAGACGTGTTAGGGCAAGACTCTGATAGATGGACGTGTACAGTTCCTCTAGAGAATGTGCTCAGACCCGAGGTGCCGACCATGGAATCGAAAGTCATCGTGGTGCTGCTTGCGTCCACAACCGGAGCGACGCAGTGCCTGCGCATCGCTTCGCTGATGAGCGAGCGTCTCGGCCAGAAGCTGCGGCTCGCGCATGTCGAGGTCGGCCCGCGCTCGATTGTTTTCACTTCGGCGGAGCAGCTTTCGGAATACGAGGTCGAGCAGCTGGCCGATCGCGAGCGGCTGGAAACCGAGAAGCTGCACGACATCGTTGCCAAATGGACACGGACGACCGGCATTTCCGCGGAATTCGATCTCTACAAGGGCGACGAATGGCGGGTGATGCGGCACTATCGCAAAACGGCAAGCATGGTCGTGCTCGCGGCGCCGTACACTCAGCCCCCCGGGCATCGCGAGGCGCTGCGCGCAGCGCTGTTGCGCATCCGCCATCCCGTGGTCATGGTGCCGCCGGCCTGGGAGGGCGGCTTCGGTCAGCGGCTGATGGTGGGCTGGTGGGATGTGCCGCCGCTGCGTCGCGCCCTCGTCGCTTTCCAGCCGTTCCTCGCCGCGGCCGAGCAGGTCGAGGCAGTTTCGGTCAGCCAGGACGAGAGCGTGCTGGAAGGTGCGCGCGCCGCCATTGCGCCGATCGCCCCCGGGGCCAGCTATCGGGTGGTTGCCCCCGAGGGACGACGGACGGCTGAAGTGCTGCTTGAGGCGGCCGCCGCTTACCGGACGGACGGGCTGGTCATGGGCGCTTTCCGCCGCGGCGAGATCCTGAACTGGCTGGCGCGAGGCACATCTACCCAGCTGATCCAGTCAAGCTCGGTGCCGCTGCTGATGCATCCCTGAGGCGCCCGCCGGACACCGCGCCTCACAGCCAGCCCAGGCCACGGGCCAGCATGCTGAGCGCCACCAGCACAAGCATCGGCACGAAAACCTTCTTCAGGCGCACGTTGGACATCCGGTTTAGCGTCTTCGCGCCGAGCATGGAGCCGCCCAGCACGCCGATCGCCACCGGAGCGGCGATCATCGGGTCTATGTCCCCGCGTTGAAAGAAGATCCCGGCGGAGGCCGCGGCCGTCACGCCGATCATGAAATTGCTCGTGGTGGTCGAGACCTTCATCGGCAGCCGCATCGCGGTGTCCATCGCGAGCACCTTGAAGGTGCCGCTGCCGATGCCGAGGAGGCCGGAAATGAGCCCCGCCACATACATCATTCCGAAGCCGATGGGCACGTGCGCCACATGGTAGGGGACGTCCTGGTGCGTGCGGCGGTCCGGGTAAGTGCCCGGCAATTTCAGCCGCCCGGCCCATCTGTCGTTCTGTACGCCCCGCGGCAATTCTTCGCCGAGGCGCATCACGAGCGGTATGGCCGAGATCAGCAAAATGACGCCAAATATGATCGACAGCACCGTATCGTTGAGCATGGATGACACCAGGGCGCCGCAGACCGCTCCGGCGGTCGTGGCGATTTCCAGAAACATCCCGACCCTGAGATTGGTCATGTGATCACGCACATAGACCGCCGCCGCGCCGGAGGAAGTGGCGATCACGGACACGATGGAAGCGCCGATGGCAGTGGCGAATGACACGTGAAAGATGAGCGTCAGGATCGGCACGATGAACACACCGCCGCCGAGCCCCGCGAGCGCGCCGACGAAACCCGCAAACACACTGCTCAGCGCAATGAAGACCACGGCGCCGAACGTGCTGTTCGGCACGTCAGTCATGCCCGGCCGGCCAAGATAGGCCCCAACCCCGAAGATACTGAACAGCAGGATCGCCAGAACGATCGCGGTGATGATGACATAGGTGCGATCTTTCTCGATCGCAAAGGCGGCAATCGACACAACCACCCGCAGCACCGGCGTGGCGAGCAGGACGAGCAGACCCGCGGTTACGATCGCCATCGGCTCAGCGGCCTTGAGACCTATGCCAACCTCCGCCAAGGTGTCCGGAAAAGTTGCGGGAGGCACTCGGCCGAGCAGACGCAGCGCGTAGTAATAGCAGACACCGGCGAGTATCACCGCGACGCTCAGCAGCACGCCGCCGCGCAAGACACCGCTGATGATGAGCTCGGTTTTGCGGATCAGGCCATCGTCGGACCCGAGGCGGGGCGCCTTGTCGTTGATGGTGACGTTTGGCATCCTGGTGCTGAGGTCTGTATGAACTTTTGCGCTTTTCGCGAGAGAAAAAACCTGCTTGCCACAAAAGCCCGTCGTGACGAGAAAGACCGATGCGGCAAGCACAGTCTACCGCTACGCAATGGCCTTGGTGGGACGATCTCCGTGGTCGAGGGAAACGGGTCGGGTCGGGTCGGGTCGGGTCGGGTCGGCTCCAAGGCCCTGCTGGGCCATAGCGAAGTCGGTCATAGATGCCGCTTTGCCCCAATTGCGTCGCTCGGCCTCATCGGGCGCCTCAAGGGTCGCTTCAGCGCTCGCCTCTTACGGGGCATACGCAGGTTCGACACGGTGCCGGCCGATCTCGAGCACGAACCGTCCTGACCCGGCTGTCAGCGCGCTGATCTTGCATAGATCGTATTGCCTCGCGCGTTGTCCCCTCCTTCGCCCGTTGCTAGACTGGGACGCCGCTCGTTCTGCGCCGGGCACTCACGAGTGCCGGCATGCCGGAGGTTTCGGATGATTTCCGTCGGGATCCTGATCGCCTCGGGCTTCCTGCTTGCGGCATTCGCGGTGGAGCGCTTAGAGCGGCGCTCGGGCGTGCCATCGGTGATCGTGATGATGGCCATCGGTCTGCTTGCCCAGCCATTGTTGCGCTCGATGAGCGGCGTGACCTCGGAATTGAAGACCATGGTGCCGATTGCCGGATCCATCGGTCTTGTGCTGATCGTGCTCGAGGGCGCACTCGACATCGAGCTGCGGCGCGAGCGCATCAAGCTGGCCGCAAAGGCTTCCACAGTAGCGGTGGCCGCGTTCATCCTGTGCGCCGCCGCATTCGTCCTCATCGCGGTCCACGCGCTGCATTTGGGATACGTGCAAGCGGCGATCCTGGCGACTCCCTTTGCGGTGATCAGCAGCGCGGTCGCGATTCCGGGGAGCCAGTCCCTCGAGCGGCACGCCCGGGAGTTCGTGGTCTACGAGAGTTCCGTGTCCGATATCTTCGGAGTCCTGATTTTTATCGCGCTCGTGAACTCCGGCGGCACCCTGGGTGGATTCCTGACCGACCTTGCGGGCGGCGGCATCCTCTCGCTGATCTTGGCATTCGTGTGCTCCCTGGCGCTGGTTCTCGTGTCGACACGAGCTGACGCGCACGTGCGCTACATCCCGCTGCTTGCCGGCCTGTTCGCGCTCTACGCCTCCGGCGAGCTGCTGCATCTGTCGCCGCTGCTCATGGTCCTGCTGTTCGGGTTGATGCTCAATAACAAAGTAGTACTCGAGCAGTTACCAGGGCTGAACCATGTAGCGGAGAGGATCTCGCCGACCACGGTCGGAGAATTCAAAGTGCTCGTGCAGGAGCTGACGTTTGCCGTTCGCGTCTTCTTTTTCTTCCTGCTCGGCTATTCCACCAACCTATTGGATTTCACCGTGCTGCACTCGTGGGCCGCGGCGGCGGCGATTTTGCTCATTGCGTATGGAGTGCGTTACGTGCTGCTGCGCATGATCGAGCCGCAGTTCACCGCGGCGCTCATCTGGATTGCGCCGCGCGGACTGGTTACGGTACTTCTCTACCTCGAGGCCGCACAAAAGGTGTCACTGCCCGCCTTTCTCAACGGCACGGTACGCCTCGTGGTGATTCTCTCGGTCACTGTTCTGGCGCTGTCGAGCCGTGCCGCAAACAGGAGCGTCGCTCGTACTCCTGTCGCCTGAGGACACCGGGATACCCCCTGCAGCTGTTCTCCCCGTGCAATGGAATCGGCATGCGCATCTGAAGCGCGAACCGCCCACCGAACCATTTGCTCCGCCGATCGGATGTGGCGGCAAGCGACGATCCCCGAGTAGCCACGGGCAAACAGTTGCTCGGAACAACCTTCGGTCGCTTTCGTCGATGGGCCGTTGCGAACAGCCCTGAGCCGCCCCGGCTGTTCAAAGTATTCTGACAGCGTGTCTCACCCCTCGATACGCCTGCTTTCAGGCCGAAGGAGCACCATTTCTATGCGCAGCACCGAATCCGACAGCTAGGCGCGCATACCGCGAAGATCGGCGGCTCCGAGGTCTTAATCTCTCCGGAAGCGTCCACTGCGCAGCAAATCTCCGGCAGCCGGCCTGGCAGGACGTCCTCGGTAATCCCACCCTGACCAAAGCGCTCATGAGCCGCCTTGGCGAATGCTGCCCCGCCGTCGTCGTCAATGATCCGTGCCGGTGGCGACGACCGGCTGAACGCACCGGAACCCCCAGACTCCATTCACCAGGTCACCGCTACCGCCGTGGCCTCCAGGGTCCTGCCCCCATAAATGGCGCGCCCGATCTTGCGCTATCCCGTCACCCGCACCCGAGCGGGCTCATATTGCCACGCGGGCCCGGGCTGCATTCTTCTTTTGGCGCGCGGCGCGGGCATGATATCGGACACGACCGGAAAATTCTACAAAGTGGCGGGGCGCGGTCGGAACTACCGGATGAAGCGGCAATCTGACTCTTGGCAGAGTCACCGGATGCGGCGCGGACACTCTTGAAAACGACGAGCTGCGGACGGCGCAAGTCATGTCTTCGCGAATCCGCAGGAGGCGCGCGTTTCGGTAGGATCGATTCGGAGTGCTCCCGGGGGGCGCGATGCAGCTGGAGAACATTTGCTAGTGTATTGCGCCGGTCGGAAGACACAGCTGAAAACTCAGTGCCCGACTCCGTGGATCGTTGAGATCCCGCTGTCCATCGCGATCGGCGAGCAAGCCGCGCAGGTTAATCCTGTCTTTGAAAGCACAAGGCGGCGCGATGCCGCCCGGAAGGCGGTCGTGCTCAACCTGCGCGCGCTCCGGCAGGAGGTCGGCGAAGGCGCGATGCGCGTCGCCCGTGCAGCATGGGCCGGAAGGACTTTCGCCGAGTTAGTCGCCGCGGCTCGCCGGCTTTGAGTGCCATACACACTGATCACGCGGAGCGACCGCGTCATCGGGCCCTATGCTTTTATCCACCCAAGAAGGATGCGATTGATGAGAAAATTTATGATTGCGATGCTTTTGCCGGCGGTAGTGCTTGCGCCCGCATCGCACGCCAGCTCCGGCTTTGATTTCGGAGCAAATATTGCAAGGACGACGACATCCAGATATGGAAATTCCGACGATTTCGGGTTTACCGCGGGGTATGACTTCAACAAATCGATAGGCATTGAGGGTGGCTATGAGTCATTGACGGGCTATGAAACGACGCTGGCGAGCGTGAGCGCACTCGGTCGTTATCGGATTTCAGACCACTTCCATCTCCTGGGTCTGTTGGGGATGTCGTATTGGACCGAGAGTCCAACCGGAAAGACCAACGCCAGCAGCGTCGATCCACTGCTGGGTTTGGGGTTGTCTTATAGCCTGACCAGGGCAGTAAGTGTTCGCACTGAATACCAACTCATGCCGCATTTGAACGGCCTCGGCACAAATTTGAATACGTTTCTGATCGGGCTCAATTACCGCTTCTGAGCAAAATACGCCATCCGCCGCCAGGCGCATCGGCAGCTCCCCGATAGCATGCTCCCCGGCCGCGACGCACAGGGTCGCGGCCGGAAGGGGCGGCGATCCATCTGACCGTCAATAGGCCGGAAAGAAAGTCTGGCGCGAAGCGCAACACGACCACCTGCCGGCCGGAGGGCGGCACGAACCGCGCGACGGCGAGCTGCGCGATCCGCGGATGCCGGGGTCGCAGGCAGGAGGACCGCGGGGGCATCGAGCGGACGTGCCGGGCGGCTAATCGTTAACGGCTCGTCACAATGTACTTGCCCGGCCGGCTCAGCGTCACCACGGCGCGCCTGCCGCCGTCGGCGGCCACGCTGGCCACCGGCCTGCCGTTGACCATCAGCTTCGCATCGGGAGCGGGAACCGGCACCGAGACACGCGCGTCGATCTGCGGCGGCAGGTGAATGGTGGTGACGTAGCCGTTGTGGTCGCGGATTGCCACGCGCAGCAATCCGTGCGGCGTCGGCTCGGCGCCCTTGGCCCACTTCAGCCCGATCAGGTCGGGACGGATGTCGACTTTCGCGAAGCCGCCCGCCGTCGGCCGAATTCCCAACACCTGGCGCATCAGCCACGGTGTGACGCCGCTCGACCAGCCGTGCGCGAGACTGACGAAAAAACCCGACACGCCGTCGGCCTGCAGAGATGCCTGGTACATGAATCCCTTGAACCAGGTGGGATTATAGGCCTCCCAGAAGCTGGTCGCGCCTTCTTTTACCATGCCGCCCCAGAATTGCCGGATCCAATTGAGCGCCGCGCGCCTGTGGTTCATCCGGGCCATCGCGCTCACCACGTAGAAGTTGTAATAGGGCGTGATGACGTACGTTCGGTACTTCGGCGTTCCGACCTGCGACAGCACGTGGCGCCAGATCGCGGCATATTGATCCCTGTTTGCGACCCCGGAAAGCACTGCATAGGCGTTCGGCTGCCAGCGGTCGCCGAAGATACCCTGTGCATTCAACATGTATTTCTGCGCGGCTGCCTTGAGCGCGGCGGCCTTCGCGGTCATCCGCCTGGCATTCTTGTCATCGTGCAGAACGCGCAGCAGATAAGCCCCGTTCTTGAACGCCTGGTAATACTCGAACTGGGTCGCCATGCGGGTTTGCCGCGTGTAGCCGCTCATGCCCGGCGCCCAGTCCACGAACGTCCAGGCGTGCGTCAGGTCGGAGAATACCGCGTGCCTATTGAGATCCTTCTCCATGTACTCGAGCAGCTCGACCAGACGCGTATGGACGCTTTGCAGCTGTTTCATGCCGCCGGTATGCAAGTAGTACTCGGTTTCCGCGTTCACCCACATCGCCGAATAGCCCGGAATCCCGTTCACGTGCTTGTCGATCGGTGCGGGACCGATCAGGCGGTTGAGCGTGGTCTGCATCAGGAAGTGCGTGCCGAACACGTCTTCGATGGTTCGGCCGCTGACGTCGAGATCTCCTGCCCAGCGATTGCGATCGCGCTTGGGCGCATCCCAGATGTCGTCCTGCATGCACAGGTGCGCCGTGTATGCGCCGATCGTCCACATCTTGTTGAGCAACGGACTGGATGAGTCG
>DAIDUQ010000056.1:0-1847 GCA_027456605.1 Steroidobacteraceae bacterium
TTCGAACGGGTTAGCGCAGCGCCTGGACGGCGCGGGCGATCCCCGCCGGATCCAGACCCTGATGACCCATCTGCTGCCACAGTCCGCCGCAGCCCTCGCGGTACGTGCCGATGTGGTTGTAGCGTCCCTTGAAGCCCGCCTGCAGCAGCTGTGACCCGAACCGGCTGCCCAGACCCGTGCGCACGTTCCACCCTTCGGTCACGAGCACGAACGGCGCCTGGGCGAGACGCTGCATCATCTCCGGGTCCACCACGTTGAGCGTTGGCTTGTTGATGAGGCCGACCTTCATGCCGCTTTCGGCGAGCGTCGTCACGGCATCGAGCGCGCGATAGACGGTCTCGCCCATGGCGACGATGTAGCCGCTGCCCGCGGGGGCGGAGCGTACGACGTAGTCCTTGCCGGGCTCGAACGGCTTGCCTTCGTAGAGCGGCTTGCCGGATTCATCGAGCAGGTCCGGGACCGGTGCGCGGGTGCTGAAGAGAAACCGCAGCCCCGGGTCGTTGAAGATGCGCTTGACGCAGGCGGCGAACTGGTGACGGTCGGCGGGGAAATACAGCCGAGTCGTGTCCTCGCCGTGCGCCGGCAGCAGTCCGCCGTCGGCGAGCATGCTGTTGATGCCGAAATGGCAGGTGTTGTCCGCCATGTCGTCGACGCCGCTGTGACTGAAATGCGCCAGCACGTTGGCGAAGTTAAGTCGCGCCATCGTGATCTCGCTGAGGCACATCTCGAGGAAGGCGCTGAAGGTGGCGAAGATGCCCTGGCGTCCGGGCTGCGAGCCGAAGCCCGCGGCGGCGGAGTAATTGCCGCGCTCCATGATGCCGCCGCGCACGAACACTTCCGGGTACTTCTTGTGCACGTGGTGCAAGCCGCAGGAGCCCTCGAGGTCGTTGTCGAACACCTTGACGCTCGCGAGGCGCTGCGCCGGGGTCATGCCGTCGAGCAGTTCGTTGACGATCTTGCCGAAATCGTCGCGATTCTTGCCGACGCCGGAGGAACCGCGGTAGGTGAGCGGACTCTTGTCCGTCTGGGCTGCCTTGAGCATCGCGATCGCCGCGTCGTAGCCGCCGCGCGCCTGCAGATACTGAATGGCCGTTTCGGTCTTGAGGACCTCGTGCGCGTGCGGGCTGCCCTCGGCGCCGGCGATCCCCGGGGCCATGGGGCGCTTGATGACCACCGCCTGGGGGCGCGCATCGCTGAACGCCCGGGCGAGATCCGTGTACAGCGCATCGAGGTCTTCGCCCATCGTGGTGGCGGTCGTCAGTCCGTAGCCGGACAGCGTGCGCGTCAGGTCATACCCGGGCATGTACTGCTGCGGATGGCCGGCGATGGTGACGTTGTTGTCATCGAGGAGCAGCTTGATGTTCAGCTGCTGCGCCACGGCGAGGCGCGCCGCCTCGGCATTGTCGCCTTCCATCTGGCTGCCATCGGAGCCGAGCAGGATCACGGCCTTGTCCGGGTTCGCCATCGCGACACCGTTGCAGAATGCCCAGAGGTGCCCGAGGCGCCCGGAGCTGAATTGCACGCCGGGGGTCAGCTTCTTCTCCGGGTGGCCGGGCAGGCCGCTGTCGAACTCGCGGTAGTGCAGCAGCCGCTCCGCGGGCATCGCTCCATCGAGCACCGAGAGCAGATACTGCGTCGCGACCCGGTGGCCGGCCTCGTCGTAGAAGATCGGGACGATGGGTGCGCCGTTGGCGATGAAGGCCCGCACGATCATCACCTCCGGCACGGTGTCGTACGCACCGCCGGTGTGCCCCGAGAGGCCCCGCGCGCCGGCGAGGGCCGTGAAGAACACGATCGCGTCGCGGCACAGCTGGATGTTGTGGCGCAGGTCGGCCTTTTGCGCATCG
>DAIDUQ010000057.1:0-7900 GCA_027456605.1 Steroidobacteraceae bacterium
GACCGCCGTGAGGGGGGTCGGACCCAAAAAATATAGTTGTCGCCGCCCCCGCAGCCGGCTCCGCCGGCGTCAATTACCCGACGTCTATTACGACAGCCGTCGGAGGCAAGCACCCGAAAGTTCTAATTGTCGCCGGCCAACTGCCGTTCCGTGGGGCTGAACCCGTTTTCCCTGTACAGCATGCGCCGGCAGATGCGGCGCAAGGGGATATTGCCGCCTGCGCAGCAGACCGAGGGGACAGCGGGAGCGAAGGAGCCGCGCAGGAGTGCGGTGCCGCCGGCGCCCACGCAGCGGCCAGGATTGCGCCGTCGCGCGCCTTCGGAAGGACCTCTGCGGTAGCGCCTGCAGCGGCGTCCAATGTCGCGCTTCGCAGCATCGGCCGTAACCGAATGGGCCGCCGGTTCGCCCGCCCGCGGATTCGCCGGGCGAAATTCGCGATCGCGCCGCACGTTGTCGTGTTTTCCCCACATCGCGGGCGCGCAACCCCGCGGTGGCGGCCCTGCGGCCGCCGCGCCGGCTCCGGTCATCGCTTCGCGGCGGTTCACGGCGGTACGCACCGCGGTTTCACTGACACAGTACTGCAATAAATCCGCAATCGGGACGTCATCCTCGGCTTCTATCGTACGGGTCCTCGGCGCGTGGTCACGATCGCGCTCTTCGAATGAGAATCACGAGGAACCACACTATGTCTCGTCTGCCCCTGCGGCGTGTCACACATGGCTCGCGTATCGCATTGGCGGTTGCCGCAACGCTCTGTGCCGCCGCGGCAAATGCCACGCCAGCGCCGGTCCCGGAGCCGGCGCCGGGACCGGCGCCGGCTCCGATGCTCCCCATGGCGTCGTTACAGGAAGTCGTGGTCACCGCCAAGGCGTTGCAGCTAAAAAGCCTCAAGCAGCGGTCCATCTATGCATCGGCCTTCGGCGACAAGGCGCTCGACCGACAGCAGCTGAAGTCCGCCGGCGTCGTCGGTGGCGCGGCCCAGGCGCTCTCCTTCGCGCCCGGCATCGCGGTTTCCGGCTACGGCCAGACCGGCGGAACCAAGGCGAGCATCAGCATCAACGGGCTCAATCAGGGCTGGGCCGGTGTATCTCCCGGAACCATCGATAACGGAAACCTCGCCATCAGCCTGGACGGCATACCGATGGTCAATCCGGCCACCGGCCTGTGGGAGACGCCGGAAATTCCCCAAACCGCGCTGCTGCAGGGTGCGCGCATCACCTACGGCCCGGGAAATCCCCAGAGCCGCTGGTACAACAACATGGGCGGCGGCGTCAACTTCGTGCCGGTTCAGCCTTCGAGCCGCGCCAGCGCCTACGTGCAGCTCACCGGCGGCAGCTTCAGCACCGAGAACGCGGATCTCATTCTGCAGACCGGCGAGATCGACGGCTGGGAGACCGTATTGGCCGGCGGCGCCGGGCGCTCGAACAGCTTCCACACCTCCCCCGACGGATTCGCCTGGCCCACGCGCAACTACGCGGCGTTTCTCAAGACGCGCAAGGTATTCGACCACGGCAGCAGCATCAGCTTCGGCGCCTATCTCGGCGCCGGAAATGGCTGGCGGCCGGTCCCGGTGCCGCTCACCCCGATTGCCGGCCTGAGCGTCAACGGCATAGGGGCGAGCGGCCCTCTTCTGAGCGAGGCGACCACCGGCTATTACACCAGCGTCAATCAGAACGTCTGGCGCAAGGACGACTCCAACCGCACCTGGCTCGTCTACGCGCGGCAGAACATCCGGGTCTCCGATCGCACCACCCTGCACAACCAGCTGTGGTATCGGGAGGGCGACCGCCTGCACAATCACTACAACAACTTCGGCTTGAGCAATCCGGGCCCGGGCAATCTGTACGAGCACAATAACCCGACCTCGCACATGTACGGCGACAAGATCTGGAGCGACATGTACCTGCCGTACAACACGGTCGGGGTCGGCGGATATTTCATCAACAGCGTATACAATTCCCGCAACGCGTTCTACAACCCGGGCGCCTGCGTCGTCACCCCGAGCCTGATCAACCTGAGCAACGGCGCCAGCGTTCCCGCCGGCACCACCGTCTGCGGCTCCGCCGCCGTGCCGAATGCGAATCACCGCAGTGACTTCTGGAACGTCACCGACCTCGCCGCGTTCCTCCAGGACGCGATCTCGCCGATCGCCAGCCTGACGATCACCCCGGGAATCCGCGTCGTCAACTTCCACACGGATTACTACCCGTACGGCCCCTCGTATTTCCAGCTGTCCGACATCCTGAGCAATCCCACCCCGTCGAATCCCAACGGCCTCGGCTTGTTCAACGGCCACGACCAGGGCGAGCTGCCCGCCACGCAGACCAACTACAACGAGACCGAGCCGTCCGTGAGCGCGCGCTGGCAACCGCTGCACTGGCTCGCCCTGTACGCCAATTGGGCGACCGCCTATCGGCTGCCGCAGGTCGGCGGCGGCGGCGGCCTGTATCAGAGCGAGCCGGTCGGCGGAAACATCCTGCAGAAGAGTCTCGAGTATCAGGCCGGCTTCAAGCTCTACTGGCCGGCGATCGGCCAGTTCCAGCGGGTGCTCGTCAACGTGAACTATTACCACAATCACCTGAGCAATCAGATCATCGGCGTGAACAGCTCCGCCGGCGATTTTCTCGGCCTCGGCACCGGCGACTCGGTGTACCACGGCGTCAATTTCTCCGCCGAGGCCAACTGGCACGCCCTGAAACTGTTCACCAATCTGAACATCGAGAACGCGTACTTCAACTCATATGCGTTCGCGCCGCCCACTGGCGGCGCAACCGATTATTCCGGACTGCCGGTCTCCGACACGCCAAACAAGACGTTCAACATCGGAGCTTACTGGACCTACAATTTTTCAGACGGTCTCGCGATCAAGCCCCGCGCGTGGTATCAGTACGTGGGCCCGCAGTATATTTTCAACAACAACACCGGCGCGCCCTCCAATACTCAGATCGCCGGCTACGGGGTATTGAACTTCGCGCTGGCCACCACGCTGCCGACGTCCTGGTACGGCGGCGCCGCGAAGTCGGTCAAAGTGAAGCTGGAAGTGATGAACGCGCTCGACAAGCAATACAATGCCTTCGAGTACATCTCCGCGGGCGGGTTGTACGGCACTTCGAGCGCCGGCTATGCGCTCGCTTATGCCGGTGCGCCGCGCGCGGTGTACGTGACGCTTTCGGCGCGGTTCTAGCGGTCCCCGTCCCCCTCGGGCCGCTTCTGCTGGTGCCGTGCCTCACGGGTGCAGCACCAGGGCCGGGCTCAATCGAGCTTGAATTCGATCGTGTCCCAGCGGGTCGTGTCCTCATGGCGCGCCTGGCGGCGGATGGCGTCCACCAGGGCGCGCTCGTCCCAGTCGACCACCTCGTCGGCAAGATCGAGCAGCGCTTTGGGAACCGCCGTTCCGGTCCCGAAGGGCTTCAGCAGCACCACCGGCTTCTGACTGGCCTGGGTATACAGGAGCTGGAAGGTGAGCAGGTCCTGGTCCCGCGCGAAGAGGCTGGAGAGCGCCACGACCACTTCCACGGGGCTGATCTGGGCGCGCAGTTCCTGCTTCTGCGCCTCGCGATCGCCCGGGGGGCGCCGATCCGGTGCCCCGAAGTTCTTGTAAAAGAAATTCCGCGAGCTCTCCAGATACTCGAAAACCCGCAGATAGTCGTCGGCGGGTTCCCACAGATGGGTGACGAACAGGCGAATGGGATTGGCCTGCGACATGTGTGCTGGTTCTCGATAGCCTCGTAAGAGTTTCTCACAACCCGATCGCGCTGCGAAGTGCGGCGTATCCCGGCTGCGGCCGGCGTCGCAATTGCATACAATCTTGGTTTTCGCGGTCCGTGCCGGATTTCCCCTTGCGCTTGGTCGTCTACAACATCCGCTACGCCACCGGCACAGGTCCGGCATTTCACCTCCCGGTGCCCGGGGCCGGCTATCTGCGCAGCAATCCCCGGGTGCTCACGGGCATCACACGCTTCCTGCGCGAGGAGCGCGCCGATTTGGTCGGACTGATCGAGGTGGACAGCGGCTCGGTCCGTACGGGCATGCTCGATCAGGCCGAGCACATCGCCGCCGAGATCGGCCACTACTCCACGTTTCAATGCAAATACGGCGTCTCCTCGCTCAACATGCTCCTGCCGATCGTGCGCAAGCAGGGCAATGCGCTGCTGTCGGCGCCACATGTGCACGAGAAGCGCTTTCATTATTTCGATACCGGCATCAAGCGGCTGATCATCGAGCTCGAGCTCGAGGACGTGTGCATATTCCTGGTGCACCTGTCGCTGAAATTCCGCCATCGACAGTACCAGCTGCGTTCGCTGCACGATCTGCTCGTGACGAGACGCAAGCCGGTGATCGTCGCAGGTGATTTCAACACCTTCTGGGGCACGCACGAGATTTACCTGTTCATGCGCGCGGCCGGGCTGCGCAGCGCGAATACGGCGGGGCTCGCATCCTTTCCGGCGCGTGCGCCGCGCATCGAGCTCGATTTCGTTCTGGTGAGCGAGCAGATCGAGGTGAACGACTTCCACATCCCCGATGTGCGCTTCTCCGATCACCGCCCGCTGGTGTGCGATTTTCAGGTGCGCGAGCCCGAGACGGCGCAGGGCGTGGTCGCCTAGCGGCGCCGGGACGCGCAATCAGGGGGGCGAAATGAGCGCTGAATCCGGGACCCATTGGCGGATCGAGCACGATGCCGAGGGTATCGTCTGGCTGTGGGCCGACAAGGCCGACGCCTCGGCCAACGTGCTCTCCAGCGAAGTCCTGCGCGAGCTCGATGCGCACCTGCAGAGGATCCGCGGCATGCGTCCCGCCGGCCTGGTGGTGCTGTCGGCGAAAAAAAGCGGCTTCGTCGCCGGCGCCGACATCAAGGAATTCACGCGCATCAGCGATGAGGCGGACGGCTATCGGCTCATCCATGCCGGGCAGGCGGTCCTCAATGCTCTGGCCGCGCTCCCGTGTCCCACGGTGGCGGCGCTGCACGGTTTCGCGCTCGGCGGCGGACTCGAGCTTGCGCTTGCCTGCCGCTATCGCGTCGCCGTCGGCGACGCGCATCTCGCGCTGGGGCTGCCGGAGGTCCGGCTGGGCATTCATCCGGGCTTCGGCGGTACGGTGCGCACCGTTCAGCGGCTCGGAGTTCGGCCCGCGATGCGGCTGATGCTCACCGGCAAACCGATGCGCGCCGAGGAGGCGCTTCGCGTCGGCCTCGTCGATCGGCTGGTCGAAGTGGGCGCGCTGCGCGAGGCGGCCCGCGCGCTCATCCGACATCCGCCGCCATCGCATCGGCCTCCGTGGAGCGAGCGCCTGCTCGGTGCCTCGCTCGCGCGTCCCTGGGTCCGGCGCGCCCTGTTCGCACAGGCGGCCGCACAGGCGCCACGCGCGCACTACCCCGCCCCTTACGCCATCATCGAGCTCTGGAGCCGCTTCGGGGCACGCGGTGCGGCGGCCTTCGAAGCCGAGGCCCGCTCGATCGCGCACCTGTTCACCACCGAGACGGCCCGCAACCTGATCCGCGTGTTTCTGCTGCAGGACCGACTCAAGACCCTGGCCGGCAAGAGTCCCCTTCCGCTCGAGCGGGTGCACGTGGTCGGCGCCGGAGTCATGGGCGGGGATATCGCCGCGTGGGCGGCGTTGCGCGGCTTGCACGTGACGCTGCAGGACCGGAATGCGGCCGTGATCGAGCCGGCACTGGCGCGGGCTCGGGAGCTGTTCAGCAAGGCGCTGCGCGACCCGACCCAGGCGGCGGCCGCGGGCGCGCGGCTGCACGCCGATGTCGAGGGTCGGGGCGTGCCGGACGCGGACGTGCTGATCGAGGCGATCTCCGAGGACCTCGACCTCAAGCGCGCGTTGTTCCGAGCGCTCGAGCCACGCATGAAGCCGCAGGCTCTGCTCGCGACCAATACTTCGAGCCTCGACATCGGTCGACTCGCCGAAGGGCTGGCGCGTCCCGAGCGGCTGGTCGGCCTGCACTTTTTCAATCCCGTCGCGCGGATGCCGCTGGTGGAAGTCGTCCAGGGCCCGGAGAGCGCCGCTGAGGCGCTGCAGAGCGCGAGCGCGTTGGCGCGCAAGCTCGAGAAGCTGCCGCTGCCGTGTCGCAGCGCCCCCGGATTCGTCGTCAACCGCATTCTCATGCCGTACCTGCAGGAAGCGATGCACGCGGCGCAGGAAGGCGTGCCGCTTGCCGACATCGATGCCGTGGCGGTGCGGTTCGGCATGCCCATGGGACCGATCGAGCTGGCCGATGTCATCGGGCTGGATGTGGCCGCGCATGTCGGTGCGATCGTGGCCCAAGCCCTCGGGCGCACCGTCCCGGATATGCGCCTGTTGCGCGAGCGAATCGAAGCCGGCAGGCTCGGCCGCAAGAGTGGCGAGGGATTCTATCTCTGGCGCGACGGCAAACCCGTCAAGCCGCCCGCCCGCACCGCTGCCCCCGAGGATCTGGCGGACCGGCTGATCCTGATCCTGCTCAACGAGTGCGTCGCCTGCCTGCGCGAGCGCATCGTCGCGGATGCCGACTTGATCGACGCGGCGCTCGTCTTCGGTGCGGGTTTCCCGCCGTTTCGAGGTGGTCCGCTCTGCCATGCGCGGGCGCGCGGCATCCTCGCCATCCTCGAGCGGCTGCACTCGCTCAGCGAACGCTATGGCGCGCGTTTTCAACCGGATCCAGGCTGGAGCGAACGGGTCGATAATAGTCACGGTCCTGCTCACGTTGTGGGGTCCTGAGTGCGCGCGCCACCCAAAATCGTGACCGATGCCCGGGTCGTCTTCGGCTGTGGCACATTAGGATGCGCTGGCATCGGCGAGCCGCACCGCCGCTATGGACTTGAACCCTGTGTTCCGGGACATCGATATGCTCGATGAGCACCCAGTCAGCATCCAGCTGCTCCGGCGGTTTGCGCCTCTGGAGGGACTGAAGCGCGACAATCTGGCCGCGCTCGCCAAGAAGGTGACGCTGCAGAGCCTGCCGGCCGGGCGGCTGCTGTTCAAGGAAGGGGACATCGACGGGCGGACCCTCTGGCTGGTATCCGGTCGCCTCGAGATCCAGGAGAACGGACGCACCCTCGCCACCATCGCCGGCGGCACGCCCGAGGCCACCACCGCCCTGTGCCCGCACAGCCCCCGCCGCGCCTCGGCGCGGGCCGTGGACGACATCGAGTACGTGTCCATCGAAAGCGATCTGCTCGACGTGGCGCTCACTTGGGACCATACCGGCACGTACGAGGTCGCCGAGCTGCAGCAGCACTTCGCCGTACAGACCGGCGATGACTGGATGACGATACTGCTGAAGACCAAATCCTTCCACCGCATCCCGCCGGCCAACCTGCAGGCCATTTTCCAACGCCTCGAGCGCGTACCCTACAAGGCGGGCGAGACCGTCATCCGCCAAGGCCAGGAAGGCGATTACTTCTACGTCATCGTCAGCGGCACGTGCCTGGTGACCCGCGAGACGCCACTGAACCGCACCGGTCTGAAACTCGCCGAGCTCGGCGTCGCCGACACCTTCGGCGAGGAGGCGCTGATCGCGGGTGTCAAGCGCAACGCCACCGTGAGCATGCTCACGGATGGCGTGCTGATGCGCCTCGGCAAGGAGGACTTTCGCGAGCTGATGAACGAGCCGCTGCTGCAGTGGGTGTCGTTCGAGCGCGCCCAGGACATCGTCAAGCACGGCGGCCAGTGGCTCGATGTGCGCATGCCGGGCGAATTCCAGACTCTCTCGGTCGCCGGCTCGATCAACATCCCCCTTTACTTCATCCGCCTGAAGCTTGCCGCGCTCGATCGCAACGTGCCGTACGTGGTGGTCTGCGACAACGCGCGGCGCAGCGCCGCCGCGGCGTTCATCCTGGTCGAGCGCGGATTCGAGGCGTACGTGCTCACCGGCGGTCTCAGCCACAGTCCGCAGGCCCTTCGCCGCAGCGCC
>DAIDUQ010000058.1:0-4636 GCA_027456605.1 Steroidobacteraceae bacterium
CCCAAAGCCGAGAACCATCAGCAGCAGACCGGCCAGCGGTCCCATACGTCGCAACAAGCGCATCAAATACCCTTTAATTTTCCCAGTGCCACTGCACGCACGGCCAGCCGCCCGGTTGTCCACCGGTTCTGCTTGGGACCCCATGTTCGGCCCGCCGCGCGCAAGGCGGGATTGTAACCGCCTCGGCCGCGCCGTGGGAGATGTCTCCCTCTGGCCACTCCGCCCGCCGCGAGGCATGAACTGCCTGATTGCCCGTCTCGGCCGTTTATGGACGATCACGCCGGCAAACCGCGCAGGCAGTTGCCCTCACCGGGAATATCCTGTTTCCATCGGGCCGGAACTCTCGGCGCATCCGGCGCGCTACAATACTAGGACATGGCACGATGGCCTCCGAATTGATTTTCGACACGCTCAAGCTTGCGAGCCGACTGGAGCGCGAGGCCGGTGTCGACGCCCGCCTCGCGTCCGTGCTGTCGATGGGCCTGGCCGACGAGTTGGGCGAGCGGCTCGCCACCAAGACCGATCTCGAGCGGGAGATTCGCGGGATCCGGACCGACCTCGACGCCAAGCTCCAGGCGCTGCGGACCGACCTCAACGCCAAGATCCAATCGGTGCGGTCCGATCTCGGCGCCGAGATCCAGGCGCTGCGGTCCGAACTCAGCGCCAAGATCCAGGCGCTGCGGGCCGAACTCAGTGCCGAGATCCAATCGGTGCGCTCCGATCTCGGCGCCGAGATCCAGGACCTGCGCGCGGAGGTCCGCGTGCTGGGCTGGATGATGAAGACCACGCTGGCGGGAATCGCCGCTCTGCTCGCGATGACGATTCCCATGGTTTTGAAGACGCTGCACGGTGTCTGAGCGCACATCCGATGCTGCATACGCACAAGATTGCCGATCGGATCGAACACGGCGGCCTGCCCCGGCCGCAGGCCGAGGCGATCGCGAGCGCCTACGCCCAAGCCCTCAACCAGAGCAGCGGCTCGAGCACGCACCTGTTCGACACGCTCAGGTGCTACCAGACGCTCATCGGCGGCGGTCTCGAGAAGCCGCTCGCGTTGGCGCTCACCCACGGCTTCCAGGATATCTGCCAGGAGCTCTTCGGCGGCGGCTGAGTCCGGATTTCTCAGGTCCGGGCGCGCTTCTTGCGGGCCGGGCGGCGCGCCTGGGCCGCTGGGCGTTTCGGTTTCGGGACGGCGACGGGCTTCTTGCGAGCGGGCCTGGACGGGCGCGCGAGCTCGATGCCGAACACATCGGCGAGATCCTCCCGCGCAATCGTCTTGCGCTTGCTCCCGCGGGCGACCTCGACATCGGCCGCCTGCTCGATGAGCTCGCCGTGATCCACCTGGCGCAAGGTGAACAGCAGCTCGGGCGCCTGATCGAGCCGCGCGCCGACCCCATACATCACGGCGGCGACATGCTTGCACAGGGTGGCCCAGTCGGGGCACGAGCAGGTCATCTCGATCTGCGCGGGCTTGGGAAACAAGCCGTGCTCGCGGTCGGTGACCTGGCGCATCACCGGCTCCGACAGTTTTCCGGCGAGCAGCTCGACGAGTGATCCGATCTGTCCGGCGCACTGGGCCTTCACCCGTGCCCAATGGGTTTTCTCCAGGCGCTTGATGTGGATTTCGACCTCGTACAGTTGCGTGCCGGAGACGACTGCCGTGATCCGGCCCGGATCGATCACGAGGTCGAGCACCGCGCCGTTGCGCACGTAGCTGCGCCCGCGCGGCAGGCGATACTCGTAGTCACGGTAGGACTCGATGTTCTGGCACCAGGCCTTGCCCCAGAAGCTGCTGGCGATGCTGCGGCCGGCGATCGTCACGGGGGCCGGGACGCGGCCCGACTTGGCGCCCTTCTTCGCCAGGCGCTGCGCTTCGCGCGCGGCCCGCGCGCGCTGCTCCCGGACGGTCGGCTTGGGTGCGTAGTTCCACCAGTTCATCTTGCCTCCCGTCACGCGCCGGTCTTCTCTCGCCCGCTGCGATCATGTCCCGCACGCCTTGTGAATGTCTAGCGCGACGGCTGAGAGCAACTCCGCGTCGCTCATCTCGGTCAGCAGCCGCTCGCCGCCGGCATCGAGCAGCTCCCGGGACAGACTCTTCTTCCCCTCGATGAGCGCATCGATCTTCTCCTCCACCGTGCCCCGGCAGACGAACTTGTGCACCAGCACGTTGCGGTGCTGTCCGATGCGAAACGCCCGGTCGGTGGCCTGGCTCTCGACCGCCGGATTCCACCAGCGGTCAAAATGAATCACCTGCGACGCCGCGGTGAGATTCAGGCCCGTGCCGCCGGCCTTCAGCGACAGCACGAAGAACGGCGGGCCCTCCTCGCGCTGGAACTGGCGCACGAGATTCTGCCGCTGCCGCACGGGCGTTCCGCCGTGCAGCACCAGGCCGGGGCGGCCAAACACCCCGCGCAGATGCTCCGCCAGCGGCTCGGTCAGCTCCCGGAACTGCGTGAACACGAGGACCCGCTCCTGGCGCTGCGCGAGCTCCTCGCACAACGCCGCCAGCCGCTGGAACTTGTCGCTGCGCTCGGGCGTGTACGCGCCTCCGGCAGCCCACTGCGCCGGGTGGTTGCAGATCTGCTTCAGCTGCATCAGGGAGGCGAGCACCACACCCCGGCGCTGGATGCCCTCGGTGCGCTCGAGCGTACGGGCGAGCTCCCGCACGCAGCGCTCGTAGAGCGCCGCCTGCTCGCGGGTCAGCCCGCAGAAGGCCCGCACCTCGGTCTTCTCGGGCAGATCCGCAATGACCCGCTTGTCGGTCTTCAATCGTCTGAGAATGTAGGGCTGGATCAGCCGGCGCAGCGGCGCATAGGCATCGGAGCCCTGTCCGAGGCGTTTGCTGGCCTGAGTGAAAGCGTGCGCGCTGCCGAGCAGCCCCGGATTGAGGAAATCGAACAGCGACCACAGGTCGGAGAGGCGATTCTCAATGGGCGTGCCCGTGAGGGCGATGCGGACACCCGCCCGCAACTGCTTGACCGCCCGGGTCTGACGTGCCGCCGGGTTCTTGATCGCCTGCGCCTCGTCGAGCACCACCACCCGCCACGCCCGGGCCCGCAGCGCCTGCGAGCGGGCTACGATCCCGTAGGTGGTGATGATGACGTCGATCCCCGCAAGCGCCGCGGCCAGGGAGTCGCTCGAAGCAAGATCCACGTCCGTCTCCGACGGGTGCGCCACGAGCACCGCGAGCGAGGGGGCGAAGCGCGCGATCTCGCTCTTCCAGTTGGCGATCAGCGAGGCCGGCGCGACGACCAGGCTGGGACCGGCGGCGGCCGCGCCGCGTGGCGCCGGCCTGGCCCGCAGGTGCAGCAGCAGCGCGATCACCTGCAGGGTCTTGCCGAGACCCATGTCGTCCGCGAGACACGCGCCGAGGCCCAGGCCCGCGAGCAGCGTCAGCCATTGGGCGCCCGTGACCTGGTAGGGCCTGAGCTTGGCTTTGAGATCCGCCGCCGACAGCGCGCCCGCGCTCTGCGGATCCCGCAGCCGCGCCAGCTGCTCGCGCAGCCAGGCGCCGGCCTCGATACCGCTCCACTGCCGCACGGTCTGCGGCAGCGGCTCGAGGGCCGATCCCGTCGCGGCGCCGGCCAGCAGCCGCATGCCCTCGAAGAACGACAGCCCCCCGTCGCGCACGTCGCGCTCGATGCGCCTCCAGTGCGCCAGCGCCGCGGCGAGCTGTTGGCCGTCGGCCTCGATCCAGCGGCCGCGCAGCCGAATCAGTCCGCCGGAGGCGGCAAGCAGCTCGCGTTGCTCCTGCGGCGTCAGCGGTTCGCCCTCGAGCGTCAGGGCCACCGAGAAATCCAGCATCGCATCGGCGCCGAGCGACACGGGAGGTGTGCCTCCGATCCGCGCGCTCGCCTGCGGACGCGCCGTTCGCCCGTCCCGCCACCAGTCCGGAATGCGTACGGCGAGTCCCGCCGCTTCGAGCGCCGGAATGCTGCGCAGCAGGCCGTAGGCCTCGGCGGCCGTCCAGGCCAGTGGGCGGTACAAGTCGCCGCTGTCGAGCAGGGCCTGGACCCAGGGCACGCGCTCGGCCGCATCGCGAATGGGCGTCAGCAGATTCACCAGCTGCTGGCGATGGGCCGTGCCCGCGTACTCGCGCAGGGCCTCTCCGAGCGGCAGGTGTTGGGCCTCGCCGCGACGCGAGACCCGCGCCGCGTAGGTCGCCATGAACGCGAACGGGCGCACCGGATCGCGTTTGTTCTCGGCCAAGTGAAAGGTGACGCGGCCGACGAGCCGCCACAGCGGATTGCGCGCGTGCAGATAGGCGCGCACGCTCGTGCCCTCGGCGAGCGCCGCGCGCGCGAGCTGCGCGCCCAGATCACTCCACGCGCCGCCGAGCGCGAGGGCATCGAGGTACTCGCCGCCCATCACCGGGGGCGCCTCGAGCGCCCACCCGGCGCGCTCGGGTTCCGGCGGCAACGGCAGCAGCGTCTGCGCCGAGGGATCGAGATCGCCGAGGTGGCACACGCCGGTCAGGTAGCGGGTCGCCAGATCGCGCGCGAAGCCCAGCGCCGGCGTCAGGGCAGTGCCGACCTCCTCGGTCGCCAGATGCAGCAGTCCGCAGCCCTGCCCGGCGGCAAATGCCGTGCGGATACGCGCGAGCGCCGCGGCCGGCAGGGCCGCGCCGTCCTCGGAT
>DAIDUQ010000059.1:0-38933 GCA_027456605.1 Steroidobacteraceae bacterium
GCGCGGCTGATGCGCGGCATCCTTGTCGAATTCAATGAGGGCGTAGGCCGAGTGGTTGTGGATGGATTCGAAGTTCTCCGACTCCACCACGTACGAGGCGATCCGGTCGTCGGCGTTGAGCCGCATGGCGACGTCGCGCACCATGTCTTCGACGAACTTCGGGTTGTCGTAGGCCCGTTCGGTCACATACTTCTCGTCGGGGCGCTTGAGGATGCCGTACAACTCGCAGGAGGCCTCCTTCTCGGCGAATTCGATCAATTCCTCGATCCAGATGTGGCTGCGCAGCTTCGCGGTGATGGTCACGTGCGAGCGCTGATTGTGCGCTCCGTAATCCGAGATGCGCTTGGAGCAGGGACAGAGGCTCGTCACCGGCACGATCACCCGCACCCACATGTCCGTGACGCCGTCGTGGCGCTCGCCGATCAGGCTGGCGCGGTAGTCCATCAGGCTCTCCACGCCCGTCGCCGGCGCCCGCTTCATGACGAAGAACGGGAAGGTCATCTCGATGTGGCCGGCATCGGCCTCCAGCCGCGTGGTCATGCTCTCGAGCATGCCGCGGAAGGACTCCACGGAGATTTCCCGCTCGGCATGCAGGATTTCGACGAAGCGCGACATGTGCGTGCCCTTGAAGTGATGCGGCAGGCTGACGTACATGTTGAACGCGGCGATCGTGTGCTGCTCGCCCGCGGAGCGATCTTTCACGCGCACCGGGTGGCTGATGTCCTTGATGCCGACCCGATTGATCGGTAGGTGGCGCGTATCGGCCCGAGATTGGACGTCCTCGACTTCGGCGACACTCTTGCGAGCGATCTTGGCTGCGCTTGGCGGGGGATTCATGGGTCAAGGGTACCGGATCAGCGTGTCTTTGGCCTATATCGATCGGTATAGGGGATTGGTTCGCTCTGCCGGCGGTGCGGCGGCCGGGACCGGTCCGCGACCGCCCGCCAAAACCGTGCCGCCGCGGCTGTTCCCGTGCCGCGCCGTCAGGGTGCTGCGCGAGACCGGCGCCGACGGCCCGTCCGGCCGCCCGCGGGTTCTCAGGCCCGGCTCACCGAACGAACCGGCTCGTGCCGCTGCAGCGACCACCAGCGCTCGATACTTGCGCCGAGGCTGGCGGGATCGAGTCCCGCGGCCGCCAGGCACGAGCCCCGCGAGCCGTGCTCGATGAACCGATCCGGGATGCCGATCTGCATCATCGGCAGGCTGATACCCTCGGCTGCGAGCACCTCGGCGATGGCCGAGCCGGCCCCGCCTTGCACGGCGTTCTCCTCGATCGTGACCAGGGCGTTGTGGCGGCCGGCGACATCGAGGATCAGCGTCTCGTCGAGCGGCTTGATGAAGCGCATGTTCACCACCGTCGCGTCGATTCGCTCGCCGATGCGCAGTGCGCTCTCGACCATCGGGCCGAAGGCGAGCAGGGCGAGTCCGCTGCGGCCTTCGCGCTTGATTTGCGCCTTGCCGATCGGTACGGCGGTGAATTCCTTCTCTATCGGTACGCCCGGCCCCGCGCCGCGCGGATAGCGCACCGCCGCGGGACCGTCGATGGTGGTGGCCGTGTAGAGCATCTGCCGGCACTCGTTCTCGTCGGCCGGCGCCATGACGACCATGTTGGGGATGCAGCGCAGGAACGACAGATCGTAGCTGCCCTGGTGCGTCGCCCCGTCGCTGCCGACCAGCCCCGCCCGATCGAGCGCGAACACTACCGGAAGGTTTTGCAGCGCGACGTCATGAATCAGTTGATCGTAGGCGCGCTGCAGGAACGTCGAATAGATCGCGACCACGGGCCGCAGTCCCTCGGTGGCCAGCCCGGCGGCGAACGTCACGGCATGCTGCTCGGCGATCGCCACGTCGAAATAGCGCTCGGGGAATCGCTTGGAGAACTCGACCAGGCCGGAGCCTTCGCGCATCGCCGGAGTGATGCCGACCACGCGCGGATCACGTTCCGCGATGTCGCACAGCCACTGCCCGAAGATCTGCGAGTACGAGGGGCTCGACGCCGCCTCCTTGAAGATCGTGCCGCTGACCGGATCGAACGGTCCCGGACCATGCCATTTGATCGGATCGGCCTCGGCTGGCGCGTAGCCCTTGCCTTTGCGGGTGACGACGTGCAGAAACTGCGGGCCGTGCAGCTTGCGGACATTGCGCAGCGTGCCGACCAGCGCTCGAACATCGTGGCCGTCGAGCGGGCCGATGTAGTTGAAGCCGAGCTCCTCGAACAGCGTCCCGGGCAGCACCATGCCCTTGAGGTGCTCTTCCGAGCGGCGGGCCAGCTCCCAGACCGTCGGCATCTGCCGCAGCACCTTTTTGCCGCCTTCACGCAGGTTCGCGTACAGACGCCCCGACAGGGCGGCCGTGAAGTAGTTCGACAGCGCCCCGACGTTCTCGGAAATCGACATGTCGTTGTCGTTGAGGATGACCAGCATATCCACCGGCAGCGAGCCGGCGTGGTTCAGCGCTTCGAACGCCATGCCGGCGGTCATGGCGCCATCGCCGATCACCGCCACAACGCGCCGGTTCGAAGCCTGCTGCGCGGCGGCGATAGCCATTCCCAGGGCGGCACTGATCGACGTGCTCGAGTGTCCCACGCCGAATGTGTCGTATTCGCTTTCGGCACGGTTGGGAAACGGCGCGAGCCCGTCGTGCTGCTTGATCGAATGCAGCTGCCCACGCCGGCCGGTGAGCACTTTGTGCGGGTAGGCCTGGTGGCCGACGTCCCAGACCAGCCGGTCGTGCGGTGTGTCGTAGACGTAGTGCAGCGCAATCGTCAGCTCGACCGTGCCGAGACCGGCGGCGAAATGCCCACCCCGGGTGCTGACGGTCTGGATGAGGAATTGGCGCAGCTCATGGGCAAGCTGCGGCAATTGCGATTCCTTCAGGCGCCTGAGGTCGGCGGGGAACTCGATGGGCTCGAGCAGCGGATAGCTTTGGGGGGCGCTCATTGTGGGCAGTGTACACTGCGAGATGTGGCGCGGAGATTGATGTGGTGACAGAGCAACATAATCATCCGATGTTCTAAGGGGCTTCTGTGGCGCTATCGCGGGCCGCGTCCGAGACGCTGAAGGATTCGGGTTCCAGCTCGCCGTTGCGCTTCATCAGGGTGTCCACCCGCTGCTGGGCGGACCTCAGCGCACCCTGGCACTGTCGCGTCAAATCCACGCCGCGCTCGAAGACACGGAGCGCTTCCTCGAGCGGCAGATCGCCACGCTCGAGACGCTCGACGACGCTTTCGAGCTCCCTGAGCGCCTGTTCAAAATCGAGGGCCTGCTGATCGGATGGCACGCCAGAATCTCCCTCTCGGTCACCGACCGCGGTCGCGAGTCGACGCCCAAAAGCGCCACCTTATACATACCACCTCGGGACGGTCAATTGGGGTCAATTTCAGTTGACGCCCCCGAGGGATCGGCCGTAGAGTCTAGGACCGGGTTAGAACCAGTCTAAATTGGAGAGCGGCATGAATCTCAAAGGCAGCAAAACCGAGCAGAACCTGAAGGAAGCGTTCGCGGGCGAATCCCAGGCGAACCGGCGGTATCTCTACTTCGCATCCAAGGCGGACGTCGAGGGTTTCAACGATGTGTCGGCGGTGTTCCGTTCGACCGCCGAGGGTGAAACTGGGCACGCCCATGGGCATCTCGAGTACCTCGAGGCGGTGGGCGACCCGGCCACGGGATTGCCGATCGGGGATACCAAGCTCAATCTCAAGGCGGCAATCGCCGGCGAAACGCACGAGTACACCGATATGTATCCGGGCATGGCCAAAGCCGCTCGCGACGAGGGCTTTGGCGAGATCGCCGATTGGTTCGAGACGCTCGCCAAGGCGGAGCGCTCGCACGCCAACCGGTTCCAGAAGGCGCTCGACAACCTCTGACACACGGCGCGCGTGTCCCACCGGGCGCACGGGGCTCATGCCCCGTGCGCCGAATGCGGATGTTCCTATGAGCCCAATCCCAACCGCACCGGATACCGCAGGCCGCGAGGGTGGTGTCGAGGCCCCGACCCGCCACCCGCTGGCGTGGCGCAGCGCCGAGTTTTACGACCCCGGCGCATTGCAGGGGGAACTGGAGCGGGTATTCGAGATCTGCCAGGGCTGCCGGCGCTGCTTCAGCCTGTGCAACGCTTTCCCTACGCTGTTCGACGCCATCGACGCGTCGCCCACCGGTGAGCTGGCCGAGGTCGAGCGTCATGTCTTCTGGCAGGTGGTCGATCACTGCTACCTGTGCGACATGTGCTTCATGACCAAGTGCCCGTACGTGCCGCCGCATCCCTGGGCAGTCGATTTTCCGCACCTGATGCTGCGCGCCAAGGCGGTGCGTGCCCGCGGCGAGGGGATCAGTCTGCGCAACCGTGCGCTCGCGGCGACGGAGACGGTCGGACGCATCGCCGGCATACCGGTGGTCGCGCAGATCGTCAACGCGGTCAACCGCTCCGGCGCGGGCCGCGCCTTGTTGGAGAAGACGCTCGGCGTGGACTCGACGGCTCCAGTGCCGCAGTACCACGCGCGTACGGCGCGCAAGCGCTTGCGTCGTCTGGGCAAGCTCGCCGCACCGGCCGCCGGCGCCGATGCGCCGCGGGGAACGCCTGAGACAACCGGCAGGGTTGCTCTGTTCACCACGTGCTACGGCAATCGCAATGAGCCTGAGCTCGACGAGGATCTCGCGGTGGTGTTCGAACACAACGGCATCGCGGTGAGCCTGCTCGAGTCCGAGCACTGCTGCGGCATGCCGCGGCTCGAGCTCGGCGATCTGGAGGCGGTGGAGCGGCTGAAGGAGCGCAACGTCCCGCAGCTGATCGCGGCCATCGAGGCCGGCTACGACATCGTGGCGCCGATCCCCTCCTGCGTGCTCATGTTCAAGCAGGAGCTGCCGCTGCTGTTCCCGGAGGAGGCGCAAGTGCAGCGCATCGCCAAGCGCATCTTCGATCCGTTCGAGTATCTGATGCTGCGCCACCGCGCCGGCATGCTGCGGACGGATTTTCAGAAATCGCTCGGCAAAGTCAGCTACCACGTGCCGTGTCATCTGCGCGTGCAAAACATGGGCCTGAAAACCCGCGACGTGCTGCAGTTGGTGCCGGATACCGTCGTCGAGCCGATCGAGCGCTGCTCGGGGCACGACGGTACCTACGGCGTCAAGAAGGAATTCCGCGCCGCCTCGATGAAGATCGGCCGCGCGGTGATCGAGCGGGTCGCGGCGAGCGGCGCGGCGCACTACGCCAGCGACTGCCCGATGGCGGGCCACCAGATCGAGAGCGGCCTGGTCTCCGGGGCCGCTCCCGAGCATCCGTTGCGGCTGCTGCGGCTGGCCTACGGGCTGTGAAGACCGCGGGCGAGGTGATCGTGAACGAGCTGACTCCCGCCGACCTGCTCAGCCTCGAGCGCTATGCCGCCGAGCGAGACGCGTTCCGCGCCCGTGTGCTCGAGCACAAGCGCGGGCGGCGGCTCGCCGTCGGACCGAACCTTACGTGGTGCTTCGAGGATCGGCTGACGATCCAGTACCAGATCCAGGAAATGCTGCGTGCCGAGCGGATTTTCGAGGCCGCGGAGATTCGTGCGGAGCTCGACACCTACAATCCGCTGATCCCGGACGGCGCGAACTGGAAGGCGACGCTGCTGATCGAATTTCCCGACGCCGCGCAGCGGCAGCGGCAGCTTGCGGTCCTGAAGGGGATCGAGCGGCGCTGCTGGGTCGAAGTGCGCGGCCACGGGCCGGTGTATGCCATCGCCGACGAAGATCTCGAGCGCGAGAACGAGGAAAAGACCTCGGCGGTGCATTTCCTGCGCTTCGAGCTCGCCGCGCCGATGATCACCGCGCTGCGCGGCGGTGCGCCGCTCGCCGCCGGCGTCGATCACGAGCATTATCGGCATTGGGTGAATCCGCTGCCCGAGGCGCTCAAAGCCGTGCTGCTGGGCGACCTGCGCTAGCCGGGCGGCGGTGCGCCCGCCGAAATCCGCCACGGGCCTTGCAATCCGGGTCGCCGCGCGCGCCAATGTGGACTGGGCCGAACGCAAAACCGGTAAGATCCGCGGCCTCGACACGTGAGACCTGAAACGCGAGAGCCAAGACCCGTACATGAGCCAGTCGTATACCGCTTCCGACATCGAGGTGCTCAGCGGCCTCGAGCCCGTGCGACGCCGCCCGGGCATGTATACCCATACCTCGCGGCCGAATCATCTGGCTCACGAGGTGATCGACAACAGCGTCGATGAGGCGATCGCCGGGCACTGCAGACAGATCGACGTCAAGCTGTTCAAGGACGGCTCGCTGCAGGTTGCCGACGACGGCCGCGGCATGCCGGTCGACATCCATCCCAAGGAGAAGGTCAGCGGCGTCGAGCTGATCCTGACCCGGCTGCATGCCGGGGGCAAGTTTTCCGACAAGGCCTACCAATTCTCCGGCGGCCTGCATGGGGTCGGAGTCTCGGTGGTCAATGCGCTCTGCAAGCAGCTCGAATGCTGGATCAAGCGCGACGGGAAGGAATTCAACATCAGCTTCAAGGACGGCACAGTCAGCTCGAAGCTCGCAGTCGTCGGGTCGGTGGGCCAGCGCAACACCGGAACCACGGTGCGCTTCTGGCCGGACCCGCGCTTCTTCGACTCGGACAAATTCTCGGTGCCGCAGCTGAAGCACATGCTCAAGGCGAAGGCGGTGCTGTGCCCGGGCCTGCGAATCACCTTCGACAACGAGACGACCGGCGAGCGCGACGAATGGTTCTACAGTGGTGATCTCGGCGCCTATCTGCTCGATGAGCTGGGCGAGCGCGAGCGCCTGCCCGGCGACCCGATCGTCGGCGGTCGCGAGGGCGAGGGCGACTCGGTGAGCTACGCGTTGGTGTGGACGCCCGACGCCGAGACCACGACCGGCGAGAGCTACGTCAATCTCATCCCCACGCCCGAGGGCGGCACGCACGTCAACGGGTTGCGCGCCGGCGTGGCACAGGCCGTGCGCGAGTTCTGCGAGTTCCGCAACCTCGTGCCGCGCGGCATCAAGCTCACGCCCGAGGACGTGTGGGACCGGGCGTGCTACGTGCTGTCGGTCAAGATCCGCGAGCCGCAGTTCGCGGGCCAGATGAAGGAACGGCTCGCCTCACGCGACGCGGCGGCGCTGGTCGAGGGATTTACGCGCGACACTCTTGCGTTGTGGCTCAATCGCCATCCCGACGCCGGCGAGCGCATCGCCCAGTTCGCCATCGCCAATGCGCAGGAACGCGCCAAAGCCGCGCAACGCGTGGTGCGCAAGCGCATCGCGGGCGGACCGGCATTGCCGGGCAAGCTCGCCGACTGCGCCAGCCAGGATCCGCGCCGCTCGGAACTGTTCCTGGTGGAAGGTGACTCGGCCGGCGGCTCGGCCAAGCAGGCGCGCGACAAGGATTTCCAGGCGATCATGCCGCTGCGCGGCAAGATCCTCAATACCTGGGAGCTCGAGCCCGGACAGATCGGCGCATCTCAGGAGGTGCACGACATCAGTGTGGCGCTCGGCGTCGAGCCCGGGGCGCACGACCTGACTCAGCTGCGCTATCACAAGATCTGCATCCTGGCGGACGCCGACTCCGACGGACAACACATCGCGACGTTGCTGTGCGCGCTGTTCCTGCGGCATTTCCGTCCGCTCGTCACCAACGGCCACGTGTACGTGGCGATGCCGCCGCTGTATCGCATCGACGCCGGCAAGCAGATCCATTACGCCCTCGATGACGGCGAGCGCGAGCAGCTGCTGCGGCGCATCGAGAAGGAAAATCCGCGCGTGAAGCCGACGGTCACGCGCTTCAAGGGCCTCGGCGAGATGAATCCGTCGCAACTTCGCGAAACCACCATCGATCCGCGCACGCGGCGTCTGGTGCAGCTCACCGTCGAGGGCCGCGACGATACCGATACCGATCAGTTGATGGACATGCTGCTCGCGAAGAAGCGGGCGGCGGATCGGCGCGAGTGGCTGGAAAAGAAGGGCAACCTGGCCGAGGTGCAGGTGTAGCCCTGGCGATCCACCTGGCGGCGCAAATCAGCGGTGCGACGCGACCGCGGGCCCGGCTTTCCGGGAAGATCGACTCGATGAGGCGCGCCGGTACCGCACATAGCGAAGGTTCACGATGCAAGATCAGGAATTGAATTTCGAAGGTGTCGAGCGTCAGCCGCTGCGTGTCTTCACCGAGAAGGCGTATCTCGACTATTCGATGTACGTCATCCTCGACCGGGCGCTGCCCTCGATCGGCGACGGACTGAAGCCGGTTCAGCGGCGCATCATCTATGCGATGAGCGAACTCGGCCTCTCGGCCGCTTCCAAGCCCAAGAAGTCCGCGCGCACCGTGGGTGACGTGATCGGCAAGTTTCATCCGCACGGCGACAGCGCCTGTTACGAGGCGATGGTGCTGATGGCGCAGCCGTTCGCGTATCGCTATCCGATCGTGGACGGCCAGGGAAACTGGGGCTCGCAGGATGATCCGAAGTCGTTCGCGGCCATGCGCTACACCGAGGCGAAGCTCACGCCCTATGCGGACGTGCTGCTCGGCGAGCTCGCGCACGGCACGGCCGACTGGGCGCCGAACTTCGACGGGACGCTCGAGGAGCCGCTGATCCTGCCGGCGCGGCTGCCAAACCTGCTGCTCAATGGAACCTCCGGGATCGCCGTCGGCATGGCCACGGACATTCCGCCGCACAACCTGCGCGAGGTCGCCGCCGCCTGCGTCCATCTCATCGAAGATCCGCAGGCGAGCACCGCGGCCTTGATGAAGCACATCAAGGGACCGGACCTGCCCGCCGGGGCGGAGATCATCTCGCCGCGCGCGGACCTCAAGGCGTTCTACGAGTCCGGCGTCGGCTCCTTCAAGGCGCGCGCCACCTACGAGATCGAGGACGGTAACGTGGTCATCAACGCGTTCCCGTACCAGGTCTCACCGGCTCGGGTCCAGGAGCAGGTCGCCGAGCAGATGCGCGCGAAGAAATTGCCGATGATCGAGGATGTGCGCGACGAATCCGATCACGAGCATCCGGTGCGCCTGGTGCTGGTGCCGCGCTCGAGCCGGGTCGATCTGCTGGAGGTCATGAACCACCTGTTCGCAACCACGGACCTGGAGCGCAACTACCGCGTCAACCTCAACATCATCGGATTGGACGGCCGGCCGCGCGTCCTCGGTCTTGCGGCGATCCTCGGCGAGTGGATCCAGTATCGCATCGCGACTGTCCGGCGCAGGCTCGGCCATCGGCTCGAGAAGGTCAACCGCCGCCTGCATATCCTCGAGGGCCTGCTGATCGTCTACCTCAATCTGGACGAAGTCATCCGCATCGTCCGGCGCGAGGATGAGCCCAAGCCGGTGCTGATGAAGCGGTTCAAGCTCTCCGACGAGCAGGCCGAGGAGATCCTCAACACCCGGCTGCGTCATCTGGCGCGGCTCGAGGAGATGAAGATCCGCGAAGAGCAGAAGACGCTCAACGCCGAGCGCGCCGACCTCGAGGCGCTGTTGTCGAGCCCGGCGAAGCTCAAGCGGTTGGTGGCCGCCGAGATCGGCGCCGACGCGGACCGCTACGGCGACGCCCGGCGGACCCGCATCGTCGAGCGCGAGGCGGCGCAGGCCATCGACGAGACGACGCTCATTCCCAATGAGCCGGTGAGCGTCGTGCTGTCCACCGGCGGCTGGGTGCGGGCGGCCAAGGGGCATGAAATCGATCCGCGGACGCTCTCGTACAAGAGCGGCGACGGCTTTCAGGCCATGGCTCACGGCCGCAGTCTGCAGCCGGCGGTGTTCATCGACAGCACCGGTCGCACCTATTGCCTGCCGGCGCATACGCTGGCCTCGGCGCGGGGCCAGGGCGAGCCGCTTTCCGGGAGCCTGAATCCTCCCGACGGGGCGACTTTCGCCGGTGTGATGATGAGCGAGCCGGAGGACCTGTGGCTGCTCGCCAGCGACGCCGGTTATGGCTTCGCCGTCCGCCTCAAGGAGCTGATCACCGATCGGCGTGCCGGCAAGAGCGTGCTCAACGTACCGGCGGGCGCGGCGACGCTGCCGCCGGTGCCGATCCCGGCGGGGGACGCCCTGGTGGTGGTCGTCAGCTCGAGCGGCAAGCTGCTCGCCTTCCCGGTGAGCGAAGTGCCGGAGATGCCGCGCGGCAAGGGCAACAAGCTGTACGACCTCGGGCATGGGAAAACCGCCGAGCGCGTGGCTGCGCTCGCGGTGGTGCCCCCGCGGGGCTCGCTCGTGGTCTGGTCGGGGGAGAAGCCGCGCACCCTCGCCTGGGCCGATCTGCGCGCGTATCGGAGCGAGCGGGCCCGGCGCGGCGCGGTGTTGCCGCGCGGCTGGCCGCGCAGCGTCGAGCGGCTCGAGGCGCTGCCGCCGCCGGGCTAACGCGGCCGCGTTTCGCTCGCCTGCAGCACTACGTCCTCCGGCGCGTTGACGAAATAGCCCTGGATGTACTCGACGCCCAGCTGCCATAACACCGCCATGGTGTTGGCGTCCTCGACGCGCTCGGCGATGGTCTGGACGCCGCGCTTGGCGGCTTCCTCGGTCAGCGCGCGCACGTGCAGCTGCAGGTCCTTGTTGCGCGAGAGGCTCTGCACCAGCGCGCCGTCGATCTTCACGTAATCGAGCGGCAGTGACTCGATCAGCTTGAAGGCGTTGGCCGGGGAGCCGAAACTCTCCAGCGCGAAGCGAAAGCCCCACTGGCGCAGCTTGCCGGCGAGCACGCGCGCCTGCGGGTTCTCCACCGCGACCGCCTCGGTGACCTGGAAGCACACGATGCGCGGATCGGTGCGCGCCGAGCGCAGGTGGCCGTCGAGCCAGGTGACGAACGAGGCGTCGCGCACCGTATCCTGCGAGAGCCGCACGAACAGGCAGCCGGGGCGGCGCTGGGCGGCGAACGACAGTGAGGCGCCGACGACCCAGCGATCGATGTTCTTCAGCAGATCATTGCGCTCGGCCGCCGGGAGGAACTCCCCGGGCAGCACCTCCTTGCCGCGGCTGTCGACCATGCGCAGCAGCACATCGAACATGTGCGCTTCGCCTCCGCGCAGACTCGCGACCGGTTGCGTGGCGAGGCGAAAGCGGTTCTCGAGCAGCGCGCTCTTGATCTGCTTGACCCAGGCCTGCTCATAAGGGGTCACCGGCGCAGCGCCCGCCGCGATCGATTGATTGCCGCCGTGCTGCGCGCCACGGGTGCAGGCGTCCGCGGCCGCCGCGATCACCGCGTCGAGATCGTTCGACTCGCTCGAGACGGAGGCCAAGCCGACGGTACAGGTCAGGGTGACGGCATGCTTGCCGATGTGCACGGTGCGCCGGGCGCATTCCTGCACCACCTGCGCGGCCCATGCGTGCACATCGCGTTGGTTGCCCCGCTCGAGCAAGACCACGAAGCGCACCCCGCCGAAGCGCCCGGCCACCTCGTTCGTGTGCAACGAGTCCTTCAACTGGGTGGCGAACCCCGCCAGCAGTTCCTCGCTGGCCGTCGCGCCAACGAGGCGCTCGGCCGCTGCGAACCGGTCGAGCCTGATCAGCGCCAGCCAGCGCACTCCGCCGGGGCTCGCCACGGCGAGACGCTCCCGGAGCGCAGCCAGCAGATCGCGCCGATGCAGGAAGCCCGTGGTCTGGTCGCGATGGACGACTTGCTCGAGGTCCTCGAGCAGCTTGTGCTCGTCGCGCCGCTTGGCCGGCAGCAGCAGCCGCACGCAGGGCTGGCCTTCGTGCTCGCCGAGCTCCAACATGATCTCGGCGCTCACCACGCCGCCGTCGGGGGACAGTGCGCCGGCCCGCAGTCCATGCCCGCTCCAGCGTCCCTGCAGACAGGCCGAAAGCGCGCCTTTGAGCGCGGGGCGCGACGGCTCGTCGAACAGATCCATCACCGGCTGTCCCACCACCGCGTTGTCGGGGCCGAACATCGCGAGCCACGCCGGATTGGCATCGACGACGATACCTTCCTGTACATGAATGATCGCGTCGGCCGGCCGATCCAGCAGCGCAAGCAGCGGATCGTGCGCGGCGTGCGCGGACAAAACAGTCGATTGCAGCGCGTGCTCGAGCCGCGCGCCGTGGAGCTCGCGACGCACCACCGCGGCGAGCCGATCGGGCGCGCCGAGCGAGACCGCGTCGCGCGCGCCACTGCGCATCGCAGCGGCGATCGCCGGCTCATCGAGGCTCGCGGCTGCCACCACGATCGGCAGCCATGGGGCGACCTGATCGCGCAGCGTCGCCACGGGCGTCCCGTCGTGACCGGGACCGGCGAAGTCGATCAACAGCTCGGGCTTGATCCGGCGCAGCGTTTCCTGCAGCGTTTCGATCGCGGCGACCCAGGTGCACTCGATGTGCAGTCCCGCGTCGCGGAGGATATCCGTAATGGCATCGACGTCACTCTGCGAGGCGGCGCGAACGACGAGCGGAACCGTGGGCTCTGCCAAGCTGTTCTCCAGAGGAGGTCCGGTGCGGTTTGAACAGCGGATTCTAGCGGGGAGCGGCCGGGATGCCGCGGTCGCGAGTCCTATTATGTGCGCCCGCGCACAGGAGCGAGAATTACCTGGCGCCGGATATCGGTGTCAGAGCCGTCTTGGCATCGGCGCCGGGAATTTCACGCACCAGACGCGGCACCAGATAGCCGGGCAGACGCGCCGCGAGCGCGCCGGCCAACCGTCGCGCCCGCTCGTCGGGCACCGCGAAGTGGGCCGCGCCCCGCACCGCATCGAGCGCGTGCAGGTAGTAGGGCAACACGCCCGTTTCAAACAGTCGTTGCGACAGCAGTGTCAGTACCGTCTCGTCGTCATTGACGCCGGCCAGCAGGACGGTTTGGTTGAGCAACGTCGCGCCGGCGTCGCGCAGCGCCGCGCACGCGGCGCGCACTTGCGGGTCGATCTCGGCCGGGTGGTTGGCGTGCAGCACGAACACCATGGGCAGTGAAGACGAACGCACCCAGCGCAGCAAGCCCGCATCGACGCGCGAGGGCAGTACAACGGGCAGCCGGGTGTGCACCCTGACACGCCGTAGATGCGAGATCCGCGCCAAGCGCTCGCCGAGGGCGCTCAAGCGCGCATTGCCGAGCGACAAGGGATCTCCGCCGCTGAGGATGATTTCCTCGATGGACGTATCGGCCGCGAGCGCGGCGAGCGCCTCGCCCCAGCGCTCGCCGCCGGCGCGTTGCTCGGTGTACGGAAATTCCCGGCGGAAACAATAGCGACAGTGCACGGCGCAGGTTTCGGTCGTGATCAGCAGCGCGCGGGCGCGGTACTTCTGCAGCAGCGCGGGCGCGCGCTGCGCGGCGTGCTCCGCCAGCGGGTCGGCGAGATAGCCCGGCTGCTCGCGCTGCTCTTCGGCCACCGGCAGGATCTGGCGCAGCAGCGGGTCGTGTGGATCGCCGCGGCGCATGCGCGCGACGAAACTGCGCGGAACGCGCAGAGGGAATGCCGTCGCGGCCGCCCCCAGCGCCTCGAGCGGCAGGCCGAGCGCCTCGGCCAGCTCCGCCGGCTGGGTGATGGCCTCGGCGAGCTCCCGCTGCCACGATGCGGGAATCTGGCGGGGTGGCACCGATGCCGTTATCATACGCGGCCCTTCAGTCGGAGAGGCCGCGCATTGTGCCGCTGCGGCCGTGAGAAAGAAATGGCCAGCTACACCACCGCGGAAATCCGCTCGGGTCTCAAAGTGCTGCTCGACGGCGATCCCTACGTCGTGGTCGACAACGAGTTCGTCAAGCCCGGCAAGGGTCAGGCGTTCAACCGTATCAAGGTCCGCAACCTCAAGACCGGTCGGACCATCGAGAAGACGTTCAAATCGGGCGACTCGCTGGAAGCGGCCGACGTGGTCGACGCCGAGATGCAATACCTGTATCAGGACGGGGATTTCTGGCACTTCATGGTTCCGGACAGCTTCGAGCAGTACACCGCGGGCAAATCCGCCGTCGGAGAGAGTGCGCAGTGGCTGAAGGACGGCATCACGTGCATCGTGACCCTCTGGAACGGCCAGCCGCTGGTGATCACACCGCCGGCGCACGTGGAGCTGACCATTGTCGAGACCGACCCGGGTGTGCGCGGTGATACCGCCACCGGCGGTCAGAAGCCGGCGAAGCTCGAGACCGGCGCCGTGGTGCGCGTTCCGCTGTTCATCGACCAGGGCGAAATGATCCGCATCGACACCCGCACCGGACAGTACGTCTCGCGGGCGAAGCAATAGCCGAGGCCCGGGCCGGGCCCGGGCTCACCGCTCGGCGCCGAAGCGGCTGGCGCCGAGATATATTCCGGCGATGCGCTCGAGCGCGCGCGCGTCAATCTCCCCGAAGCGCCCCGGCCGCGGGCTGTCCAGGTCCAGTACGCCGAGCAGCGATTGCCGCTCGATCAGCGGGACGACCACCTCAGAGCGCGAGGCGGCGTCGCAGGCGATGTGATCCGCGAAGGTCTGTACGTCCGGCACGACGATCGTGGCGCACCGTTCCGCGGCCGCGCCGCACACGCCGCGGCCGAACGGGATGCGCACGCAGGCCGGTTTGCCCTGAAACGGCCCGACCACCAGCTCGCGGCCGCGCACAAAGTAAAACCCCGCCCAGTTGATGTCCGGCAGGGCCGTGAACAACAGCGCCGCGGTGTTGGCCGCGTTGGCGATCGGGTCGTGCTCGCCGCTGAGCAGTGCGCCGAGCGCCTCGGCGAGTTGGGCATAACCGGCGTGCGGATCGCGAAAATCAAATTGCGTGCTCGAGTCGTACATGCGGTTGCCTCAGGCGCGCTCGAGGGGAAATGGCAGAACCGAGTCGATGCCGGCGGCGCCCACGGCCAGCATGACGGTGCGGTCGAATCCCAGCGCGACACCGCAGCAATCGGGCAGCCCGGAATCGAGCGCCGCGAGCAGCCGCTCGTCGAGGGCGGCGGAGCCGAGGCCGAGCTGGCGCCGCGCCGCGAGATCGCGCGTGAAGCGCGCGCGCTGCTCGGGTGCATCGGCGAGCTCGTGAAAGCCGTTGGCGAGCTCCACGCCTTCGCAGTACAGCTCGAAACGCAGCGCGGTGCGCGGGTCGGCGGGATCGAGCCGGGCGAGCGCCGCCTGACTGGCGGGGTAGCCGTGCACGAACGTCAGGGCCGACTTGCCGAGCCGCGGCCCGACGCGCGTGCTCATGAGCAGCTCCAGCGACTCCTCGCGGCCGCCGGCCGGGCCGGCGAAGCCCGCCGCGCGCGCGGCCGCGGCAAGCTCTGTGTCTGCGGCCGCGAATGGATCGAGCCCGGCATGCTCGAGGAATGCGTCCCGATAGCTCAACCGCTGCAGCGGCCGGACTTCGGCGCGAGGACCGAGCAGCGCGCGCACCAGGGCATCGACCTCGCCGATCAATTCATCCAGAGTCCAGCCGAGCCGATACCACTCGACGAGGGTGAATTCCGGATTGTGCAGTCTGCCGCGCTCGAGCGCGCGTACCACGTGGCAGATCTGATAGATGTCACCCGAGCCGCCGGCGAGCAGCCGCTTCATCGCGTATTCCGGCGAGGTGTGCAGATAGAACGGTCGCGCGTCGTTCGCGAAGGTCACGCGCGCCGAGTGCAGATGCACGTCGCTGACCGGCGCGTTGACCACGAGGGGCGTGTCCACCTCGAGCACGCCGCGCGCCGCGAAGAATTCCCGCGTCGCCGCCAGCAGCCGTGCCCGCTGCCGCAGCGTCCCGATTGCGGCCGTGGCGCGCCAATCCTCGCCGCCCGGATCGCTCATGTCCCCGGTTCCAGGCGCTGCGCCGCGCGCAGCCGGCCCAGCGCCTGGCCCATCCGGATCACGCGGCCCGGGCCGATGCCGGCGTCCCAATCGACCGCACCCGGCGGCAGCAGCGTTATCACCGTCGAGCCCATATTGAAACGTGCGAGCTCCGCGCTCTGCGCCAGACGCAGCGGCGCCCGTGCGGCCGTTATCGGCAGCTCGCTGACGCGCCGCCGTGTGCCCGGCGCGACATCGCCGTGCCACACCGTGGTGAGGCTGCCCACGAACAGCGCCCCGACCAGGATCAGCGACCACTCGAGCGATCCGTCGGCGAAGATCAACACCAGGCGCTCGTTGCGCGCGAACAGCCCGGGTACGGCGGAGGCGGTCGCGGCATTGACGCTGAAGAGCGCTCCGGGAACGAACCAGGCCGCGCGCAGCGTGCCCGCAAGGGGCATGTGGATGCGGTGGTAGTCGCTCGGCGCCAGATAGAGTGTGGCGAATGATCCGCCGAGGAAGCGCGCCGCCCAATGCGAGTCCGCGGCGAGCAGTGCCTCGAGACGGTAGTCGTGGCCCTTGGCCTGTACGATGCGTCCCGCGTCGAGGCGCCCGATCTGACTGACAGTGCCGTCGACGGGCGAGGCGAATGCGAGTGGATCGGACGGGACGGGACGCGCGCCGGGGCGCAGGCGGCGTGTGAAGAACGCGTTGAAAGTCGGGTACTGCTGCGGATCGCTTTCGAGCGCCTCGTCCATTCGCGGCTGGAAGTGGCGCACGAACGCGCCGATCAGCGCGCGCTTCAACGGCGGCAGCCGGCTGCGGGTCAGATGCATCACCAGGCGCGAGAGCAGATGTTGCGGCAGCAAGTACTGCATCAGTACGAACAGGCGTGCGCGTAGCGTCTGCGATGTATCGAAGCGGGGCATGTGACCGTGGATGACTCAGGCGCCGCCGAGCAGGCGCGGCGCGGCGCGGCGCAGCGCCAGCGCGAGTCGCCGCGCGTCGAACGGGGGGGTGAACACCGCGGCTTCCCGGCCGTGACTATCGAACAGGAACACCGCCACGGTGTGCTCGAACGTCCTGCCCCCGCCCGGCAGATCGATCCGCCCGAGCGCCACGCCCAGCCGACCGGCCAGACTGCGGATCTGGCGCGGCGCGCCCGTCAGCCCAATGAAGCGCGGATCGAACCGGCGCAGATAGCGGGCCAGCACCGCGGGCGTGTCGTGGCGCGGGTCGATCGTCACGAACAGAATCTGCAGCGCCGGCAGCGCCGCCAGGCGCCGCGCCCGTGCCAGCATCGCCAGCGTGTCGGGACACTCGGTCGCACAGCGGCTGTAGCCGAAGTACACCAAACTCAGGTGGCCGGTGAGATCGGCGCGCGCGAACGGCTCGTCCCGGCTGTCGATGAGGTGGAAATCGCCTATCGCGCGCGGGCGCGGCAGCCATGCGCCGTAGGCCGGCGGGGCGGCCCGGCTGTACCGCTCGCCGGCCAGCCGGTACCCTGCCCATGCGGCAGCGAGACAGGCGAGCCCCACCAGGGCCCAAAACCAGCGAGAGGACATGAGCGCAGTATCCCATAGCGGCCCCGGTGGCGCGCCGCGGCGTAGTCGCGCGGTAACGGTCGGTCGGCTGATCGAGCAGGGCGCGCGCCGGCTGCGGCGCGCCGGAGTGTTCTTCGGCCACGGAACCGACAACGCGCGGGACGAGTCGGCCGCTCTGGTGCTGCACGCGCTGGGGCTCGCGCACGAGGATCCCCGGCTCTATGCGCGCCGTGTCGGGGTGCGCGGGCAGCAGTGTGCGCGCCAGCTGATCACGCGCAGGATCGAGGCGCGCATCCCGGCGGTGTATCTGACCGGCCAGACTTGGTTCGCGGGCCTGCCGTTTTACGTCGATTCGCGGGTGCTCATACCGCGCTCGCCGATCGCCGAGCTGATCGAGCGTGGCTTCGCGCCGTGGCGCGATCCGCGCGCGATTCGTCGCGTGCTCGATGTCGGCACCGGCTCGGGCTGCATCGCCATCGCCTGCGCCAAGGCGTTGCCCCGCGCGCGTGTCGATGCCGTGGACATCTCGCGCGCCGCTCTGGAGGTGGCCGCGCGCAACGTGCGCCGCCATCGCCTCGCCCGGCGCGTGCGTCTGATCCACTCCGATCATTTCAGCGCCCTCGGCACCGAGCGCTATGATTTGATCGTATCGAATCCTCCCTATGTCGGGGCCCGCGAGTACGCGTCGCTGCCGCCGGAATACCGGCACGAGCCGCGGCTCGCGCTCGCGGCGGGCCGCGCCGGCCTGGATTCGGTCCGGGCGCTGATCGCGCAGTCGCGCGCGCATCTGCGCCCGGGCGGCGCCCTCATCGTCGAGGTCGGCAACACCGAGCGGGCCGTGCGGCGCGTATTTGCCGAGCTGCCCTTCCTGTGGCTGCAGTTCGAGCGAGGCGGTGGCGGCGTGTTCATGCTCGAGGCCGGACAACTGCCGGCTGTGCCCGCGCGGCGCGGCGCGGGCCGTGTACGCGCGGAGTACACTCGCTGAATCGGCGCACGGCGCTCAGGGAATCGTGATATGTCCGGCAACACCTTCGGCAAGCTGTTCGCGGTGACGACTTTCGGCGAGAGCCACGGGCCGGCGCTGGGGTGCATCGTCGACGGCTGCCCCCCCGGACTGGAGCTGGCCGAATCGGAGCTGCAGGCCGATATCGACCGGCGGCGCACCGGCACCTCCCATTTCGTCAGTCAGCGGCGTGAAGCCGACCGCGTGCGCATTCTATCGGGGGTGTTCGAGGGGCGTACCACGGGTACGCCGATCGGCCTGCTGATCGAGAACACCGACGCGCGCTCGCGCGATTACGAGAAGATAAAGGACCGCTTCCGCCCGGGGCATGCCGACTACACATACCAGCAAAAATACGGCCTGCGCGATTATCGCGGGGGCGGCCGCTCTTCGGCCCGCGAGACCGTCATGCGCGTGGCGGCCGGCGCCATCGCGCGCAAGTACCTGGGCGCGCGCCTCGGAGTGCGTATCCACGGGTATCTCAGTCAGATCGGTTCGCTGGTGCTCGAGCCGCGGAACGTGGACTTCGCGTACCAGAATCCGTTTTTCTGTCCCGACCCGGACAGCATCCCGGCGCTCGAGGCGCTGATCTGGCAGCTGCGCGAGGCGGGCGACTCGATCGGGGCGCGGGTAACGGTGATCGCCCGCGGCATTCCGCCGGGGCTCGGCGAGCCGGTGTTCGGGCGCCTGGACGCCGACATCGCCGCGGCGCTGATGGGCATCAACGCCGTCAAGGCGGTCGAAATCGGAGCTGGCGCCGCCGCGGCGTGCCAACGCGGCAGCGAGCATCGCGACGAGCTGACCCCCGAGGGTTTCGCGAGCAACAACGCCGGGGGCATCCTCGGGGGGATCTCCTCGGGACAGGACGTGGTGGCGCACCTGACCTTGAAGCCCACGTCCAGCATTCAGGTCCCGGGACGTACCATCGACATCGAGGGCCGTGCAACCGAGATCGTCACCACGGGTCGTCATGACCCGTGCGTCGGGCTACGGGCCACGCCAATAGCCGAGGCCATGCTTGCGATTGTCCTCATGGACCACTACCTGCGCCACCGCGCGCAGAACGCCGATGTGCGCAGCCGAACCCCGGATATCATGCGCCGCGCCGGCGAGGGGGGAGGCCCGGCGGATGGCCCGGGCGGATAGCCAGTATACGAAGCGCGACACAGTTTGCCCGACCAGAATGAGTAAAGATCCCCCCGACAAGCGCCGCGGCCGGCCTGCCGGAGTCGACGTAGCTTGGGGTTGCGAACCGATTTAAGTTATATTGCGGCCCGCGCCGGATGGATCGCCACAATGCGGCCATCCGATTGTTTTTATATGGGGTTTTGCTGACCGATGCCGTTCGGGGTGTGGTAATGATCGCCAAACGCTCAAGTCGGGTGATGGCGCTGCTGCTGGCCTTGCCTTCTACGGCGCTCGCCCTGGGCCTGGGGAGCATCCAGGTCAAGTCGCACCTGGACCAGCCGCTCGATGCACAAATTGTCGTGCTCGGCGCGACGCCGGGGGCCATGCAGAGTCTTTCGGTGGGTCTGGCTTCGCGCAGCACGTTTACCCAGTACGGGCTGACGTGGCCAGCGTACCTCAACGGCACCCACATCAAGTCCAGCACCGGGCCGGACGGCCAAGTATTGCTGCATCTGACGTCGGCGCAGCCGGTGACCGATCCGATTCTCACCCTGCTGGTCAAGGCCAGCTGGGCGCGCGGCGTGCTCTACCGCGAGTACACCATTCTCCTGAATCCGCCGACTTACCTGCCGAACGCGACTCAGCCGAAGCATGTCGCGGTCGCGGCGCCCGTCGTGGGCACTGCGGCGCGCAGCGGCCAGCTGACGCAGCCGAGCGCGCCGCCGGCGGCTTCCATGCCGATTGCGCCGCCGGCCGTTTCGACCCCGCGGCCGGGCAGCGTGCGGGTCCATCCGGGCGATACCCTATCGGGCATCGCCAGCCGCTTCAGCCAGGGCGGAATGAATTCGGCGCGTACCCGGCAGTGGATGGTGGCGATTTACCAGCTCAATCCCCGGGCGTTCGATCACAACATGAACGTGCTGCGCGCCGGAACGGTGCTGCAGATCCCGTCCTCGGGTACCGTTGCGGCCGTCTCACGCGCCGCTGCGTGGCGGGAAGTCAATCATCAGGACAGCGCTTGGCATGCCGCGGGCGCGGCAAACGCTTCGGCGCGGTTGCGTCTAGTGGCGCCGCAGAGCGGCGCGGGCGCGCGGCAGGCAGGCGCGGCCGGGGCGTCCGGTGCGCTCGGTGCCCTGAAGTCGCGGGTCAATACGCTGCAGAAAGAGCTGGCCCATGAGAAACGGCTGCTGCAAGTCAAGAGCGCGGCCCTCGCGCGCCTTCAGGCCCAAATGGCCCGCACCGCGACTCGGCGCGCGCAACCGCCTGCTGCTGTGCGCCCCGCCGCCGCGACGCATCCGATGGCTCCGGCTCATCCGCCCGTCAGCCAGCCGGCGCCGGCTGCAGCGCGCACCGTCCCGCCTGGGACGTTCATGCAGACGCTTAAACGGTACTGGTGGGCGCTGCTCGCGCTGTTGGCGCTGCTCCTGGCTTACGGCCTCGCACGGGTGTTGCGCGCCCGGCGCGAGTCGGCCGCCGATGATCGGCTGAGCGAATCGTCCGATCTGGAGTTTACGCAGGAGCCGGTCCCGGCGCCCCTGGAGCGAGTGGGTCTTGCGTCGCGTCCCGAGCCCGCGATCGACGTGCGCGAAACCACCCATGAGCAGCCGCGCATGGTCATGCACGAGGAGGCCGCGCCGCTGGTGGCCAGGCACGTGCCGGCCGATCAGACAATGAGCAGCGAGACCGCGCTCAACCTCGAGCAGGGCGACCCGCTCGCGGAGGCCGATTTCCACATGGCCTATGGCCTGTATGATCAGGCCGCGGATCTCATCCGCATCGCCATTCAGCGCGAGCCTGAACGGCGCGATCTGAAGCACAAGCTGCTCGAAGTGTTCTTCGTGTGGGGCAACAAGGAACAGTTCGTCGAGACGGCACACGAGCTTGCCGAGACCCGCGATCAGACCTCGGCGTCCGAGTGGGACAAAATCGTCATTATGGGGCGGCAGCTCGCGCCCGATGATCCGCTGTTCGCCACTTCGGCGGGGGTCGGCGCCGCCGCCGCACAGGGTGTGGACCTGGACCTGGAGGGCGGCCAGGGGCGGGTAGACTTCGATTTGATGAGCGGTGCGATTCCGGCGATGACCCCCGGGGAGTCGGGCGCCGCGGCCGGCGGGACGGGCGGTACGGGCTCGTTCGACCTGGATATTGGTGCGGCGCTCGGCGAGGACGAGGCAGCCGCGCAGGGTACCGGGACCGACCTGAACGCGACGCTGCCGGGTCTGGAGACCACCAGCTCCGAAACCGGCATCACCCAGGAGATGAATGAATACTCGGGCGACCACACCGGAGCGTACGAGCCGGTGGAGCCAACCGTGGAGCAGCCGGCGCTCAATCTGGGGAGCCAATCGGCGCTGCGCCAAAAAGTAGAGGCGCTCAGTCAGGGTTCGGATCGAACCGCCGAGCTGGCCATCGACGATCTCGGGTTGGATCTCGGCACATTCGAGACGACCCTCCAGCCGGGTCTCGGCGCCGATTCGCCCACGATGGTGGCCGGCCTCGACGAGCAGTCTCGCGAGCTGCTGGCCAAGACCTCGGGTGACGCCACGACCGCCGGGGACGCCGCCGGGCCCCCGGGCTCGACCGGTACGACCAGCGCCTGGCAGATCGACGAGCGCGAGCTCGAGGATCTGCTTGCCGAGGAGCCCCGGGCCGGGGCGCACGATACGGCACAGACCTCGCGCCTGAGCGCCCTCGAGAGCCCCGATGTGGACTTCGATCTCGGCGAGCAGCCGAAGGCGAAACGCACGGACGGCAGCGGGATCGGCGTCGGTAACAGTAACGGCAACGGGCTCGACTTCGACATCGGCACCGCGACGGTCCCGCACGCGGACATCGGGGCGCTGAACGAGATGTCGGAGGAGGACGGCGTATCCGACCTCGAGCCGGTCACGATGAGCGAGGTCGGCACCAAGCTCGACCTGGCCCGAGCCTACATGGACATGGGCGATCCCGACGGCGCGCGCAGCATCCTCGAGGAAGTCATGCACGAGGGGACGGACGCCCAGCGCCAGGAAGCCGGTCGCTTGTTGGAGTCGCTGCCCGGCTGATGTCCCGGATCGCGGTTGGGCTGGAGTACCAGGGAACCGCCTACGCCGGTTGGCAGAGCCAGCCCAAGCGTCCCAGCGTGCAAGGCTGGGCGGAAGCGGCGCTCGCACACGTCGCGGATGCGCCGGTCAGCCTGGTGTGCGCCGGGCGCACCGATGCCGGCGTGCACGCCCGTGGACAGGTCGCGCATTTCGATACTCAGTCCCGCCGGAGCCTGCGCGCCTGGGTGCTCGGCGCCAACGCCGAGCTGCCGCGCGACATCAGTCTCGCATGGGCCCGGCCGGTGCCGCAGCACTTCCACGCGCGCTATTCGGCCGAGGCGCGCACCTACCGCTACATCATTCTCAATCGTGGGGCCCGCTCGGGCCTGTGGGCCCGGCGCGCCACCTGGGTACACCGGCCCCTGGATGCGCTCGCCATGGCGCAGGCCGCCGCGGCGCTGGTGGGCGAGCACGACTTCAGCGCCTTTCGGGCCGCGGAGTGTCAGGCGAAATCTCCCGTCCGACGCCTGGAGCGCCTGAGCGTGTGGCGCAGGGGCGATTGGCTCATCGTCGAGGCCACGGCCAATGCGTTTCTGCATCACATGGTACGTAACATCGCGGGCCTGCTGATTGCCGTGGGCAAGGGCGAGGCGCCGCCGCAATGGGCGGCGCAGGTGCTGGCCGGGCGCGACCGGCGGGCAAGCGCGCCCACCGCGGCCGCCGACGGGTTGTATCTGTGGTCCGTGCGCTATCCGGAGGCGTTCGCTTTGCCGGAGCCGTTCGCTCTACCGGAGCCGCTCGGGGATCTCGGCGACGCCTGATCGGCTATCATCGGACATCGCCTCAAGAGTGGATGGCCCATGTCCTGGTTCGAAAAGATCATGCCCTCGCGCATCAAGACCGAGCGGCGCACGCGCTCGGTGCCAGAGGGCCTTTGGATCAAGTGTCCGGCCTGTGACGCGGTGCTGTATCGGGCCGAGCTCGAGCGCAATCTCTATGTCTGCCCAAAATGCTCGCATCACATCCGCATCGGGGCCCGCGAGCGGCTGGACTTCTTTCTCGATCCGGGCTCGGGCGTGGAGCTGGGCGCAGGCATCTACCCCGAGGATCCGCTGAAATTCCGCGACAACAAGCGTTACCGGGACCGGCTGGTCCAGGCACAGAAGGTGACCGGAGAGGTCGACGCGCTGGTGGTCATGGCCGGCACGCTCGAGGGGCTGCTGGTCGTGGCCTGCGCGTTCGAGTTTCAGTTTCTCGGCGGCTCGATGGGCTCGGTGGTCGGCGAGCGGTTCAAGCGCGCCGTCGATCGCTGTCTGAGCGAGCGACGGGCGCTGGTGTGTTTTACCGCCAGCGGCGGGGCGCGCATGCAGGAAGCGCTGTACTCACTGCTGCAGATGGCCAAGACATCCGCGGCGCTCGCGCGCCTGAAGGCGGCGGGGCTGCCGTTCGTCTCGGTGCTGACCGATCCGACCACCGGCGGCGTGTCGGCGAGCCTGGCCATGCTCGGGGACCTGAACCTCGCCGAGCCGCACGCGCTGATCGGGTTCGCCGGGCCGCGCGTAATACAACAGACGGTTCGCGAGACGCTGCCCGAGGGCTTTCAGCGCAGCGAATTCCTGCTCGACCACGGCGCGCTCGACATGATCGTGGATCGCCGCGAGCTGCGCGGCCGCATCGCCTCGATGCTGCGGCTGCTGCTGAAGAAGCCGCCCGCCGCGGCGTAGCGCGGCCGTTCGCGCCTGCTCGGCGGGCCGCGAAGCCTATGAGCGCGACACTCGAGCACTGGTTGGCACGGCAGTCGGCGGCGCACCCGCGCAGCATCGATCTCGGGCTCGAGCGCGTGGCGGCCGTGGCGCGCCGGCTCGGTCTCGATCGGCCCGAATCGCTGGTGATCACCGTGGCCGGCACCAATGGCAAGGGCTCGACGGCCGCGCATGTGGAGGCGCTGCTGCGCGCCGCGGGCGCCTCGTGCGGCCTGTTCACCTCGCCGCACTTCATCCATTACAACGAGCGCATCCGCATCGATGGCCGGGAGGCCGATGATGCGGCGCTGATCGGCGCCTTCGAGCGGATCGAGGCGGCGCGCGGCGATCACACCCTCACATTCTTCGAATACAACACACTGGCGGCCCTGTGGCTGTTCGCCGAGCGCGGCGTCCGTTTCGCGGTGCTGGAAGTCGGACTCGGCGGCCGGCTCGATGCGACCAACCTGGTCGATGCCGACGTGGCCGTGCTCTGCTCGGTCGGGCTCGATCATCGCGAGTGGCTGGGCGACACCGTGGAGCAAATCGGCGCGGAGAAGGCGGGCATCTTCCGGCCCGGCCGCCCGGCGGTGCTGGGCACCGCGGACTTGCCCTCGAGCGTCTATGCCGGCATCGAGCGGCTGCGCGCCCGTTCGGTGGTGGCCGAGCGGGATTTCACCTGGCACGTCGAGGCGCAGGGGCGCTGGCGGTACCAGGGGGCGCGATTGCGCCTGGCGGATCTGCCGCCGTCCCGCCTCGAAGGCCTGATTCAGTATCGCAACGCCGCCACCGCGCTCGCGGCGATCGAGGCGCTGGCCGAGGGAGCGGCGGCCGGCCGGGCCGGGGATGTGCTGGCGGCGCTCGATGCGCGCACCGTGGCGGCGGCGCTGGGTCAGGTGCGGCTGGCGGGACGCTTTCAGGTCGTGCCCGGGACGCCGGAATGGATCCTGGACATCGCGCACAATCCCCCGGCCGCCGAGGTATTGTGCGCGGAGCTGCGCCGCCGTCGGTGCCCGGGCCGGACCCTGGCCGTCGTGGGGATCCTGGGTGACAAGGACGCGGCGGCGATCGGCGCGGCCCTCGCGCCGGCCGTGGATGAATGGTTCCTTTGCGCGCTGCCCGGGCCGCGCGGCGGCTCCGCCGAGGCATTGGCCGCTCGCCTTGCCGAGGTGGCGCGCGCGCCGGTGCTCGCAACCTCCGTGACCGAGGCATGCGACGCCGCCCGCCGCGCCGCTGGGGCACAGGACCGCGTGCTGGTGTGCGGCTCGGTGTTTACGGTGGGGCCGGCCCTCGACTGGCTTGGAGTATACTTACGCGCGTGAAAGAGCGACTGACGGGCGCCATTATCCTCGTGGCGCTGATCGTGCTGTTGGTTCCCGAGCTGTTGACTGGACCGGCTACAGCGGTGCGCGTGGGCAAGGCACCCGGCCCGTCCGTTGCCGCCGGCCCGACCGCGGCGGGCTCGTCGGTTCGCTCGTACACCCTGCCGCTCGAGGCGCCCGGCAAGGCGCGTGCCGGCGCCATCACCTGGCCTGCGGCCGTATCCCGCACGGTGCCGCAGGCGATGCCGAGCACGACCTCCGGGACGACACGCCAGCCTCCGGTGCGCGCAACCCCCACCCGGATCCCGGTGGCGCCGCCCAGAACGCCGGCTCAGCCGCCTGCGCGCCGTGACACCGCGGCCGTGTCCGGCCCGCGGACGGCGCCGCTCGCCGCCCGGAACGCTTCGCGGTCACGCTCTAGGGCGCGCTGGGCCGTCCAGGTCGGGGTTTTCGCGGTGCACGGCGATGCCTTGCGCATGCAGCGGCGCGTGGGTGCATTGGGTATCCCCAGCCGGATTGCACGGATGAGCCTGCGGGGCCGCCTGCTATGGCGGGTCACCGCCGGGCCGGTCAACGGAGCGGCCGCCGGACAGGCGCTGGCGCGGCGGCTGCGCGCGCAGGGCATCAAAGGCGAGCTGCGCCGGAATTGAACGGGGGATCAGCGCGCCGGCGTGCACTCTTGTACAATCCGCGCCCTTACGAACCGGTCCGTCTGACGATGCGCCCACAGCGGCTGCCGCATAGCGACATCCTTCCGCCATCAGCGCGGCTCGGGGGCGCGCGCCGTCCCGGCGCGCGCGGCCCCAGTGCATGAACGTCGCGGACTACGTCATCGTCGCAGCAATCGTCGTGTCCGCCATAGTGGGCGCGGTGCGGGGCTTTCTGCGCGAGGCGATCGCGCTGGGCGCCTGGCTGGTGGCCCTGTTCGTCGCCTGGCACTTCTCCGATCTGGTCGCCCCGCATCTCGGCGGGCTGCTCGCCCGGTCCGATGTGCGCGAATGGGCCGCGCGCGGGATCATCGCGACGCTGATTCTGCTGTGCGGAATGGCCCTCGGGGCGATCGTCGGGCACTTCGTTCGCCTGTCGATCTTCAGCGGCACCGACCGTTTCCTCGGCTTCATGTTCGGCGCGGCGCGCGGCGCGGTGCTGCTCGGGGTGTTTGTCATCGTGGCGCAGCTGTTGCACCTCGATGGCGGGTCTTGGTGGCGTCATTCCATGCTCCTGCCCTACGGCAAGCAGATCGCGGGCGGCCTGCGGACGCTGGCGGGAGCCGGACGGTCGTGAGGTAGTAACCTATGTGTGGAATCGTCGGACTCGTTGGTACGAGCGCGGCCAACCAACGTCTGTACGATGCGCTGACCGTGCTGCAGCACCGCGGCCAGGACGCGGCCGGCATCGCCACCTTCGGCGAGAGCGGACTGTGCGTGCGCAAGGCGAGCGGGCTGGTGAGCGACGTGTTTCAGCAGCAGCACATGCTCGGGCTGAGAGGCAACGTCGGCATCGGCCACGTGCGCTATCCGACCGCCGGGTGCGACGGCGCATCGGAAGCCCAGCCGTTCTACGTCAATTCCCCATATGGCATCTGTCTGGCGCACAACGGCAACCTGACCAATGCCGGGGAGCTCGCCGAGGTGCTCAGCCGCGAGGATCGGCGCCACCTCAATACGGCCTCGGACTCCGAAGTGCTGCTCAATGTGCTGGCCTCGGAGCTGCAGCGCATCGGCACGCCGCGGATCGCGGCTGCGGACGTGTTTGCCGCGCTGGAGGCGGTCTATCGGCGCTGCCGCGGCGGCTTCGCGGCGGTCGTCATGATCATCGGCCACGGCGTGGTCGGATTCCGCGACCCGAACGGCATTCGCCCGCTGGTGCTCGGCCAGCGTGACACGCCGCGCGGGCCGGAGTGGATGCTCGCTTCCGAGAGCGTTGCCCTCGATATCCTGTCGTTCCGCCTGGTGCGCGACGTGGCGCCCGGCGAGGCGGTGTTGATCGATACGGCCGGCCGGCTGCACTCGCGCCAATGTGCCGCCGTCACGCGTCGCACCCCGTGCATCTTCGAGTACGTGTATTTCGCCCGGCCGGATTCCAAGATCGACGACATCTCCGTCTACCGGGCCCGCATGCGCATGGGCGACCGGTTGGCCGAGAAGATCCTGCGCGAGCGGCCCAACCATGATATCGACGTGGTCATCCCGATTCCCGAGACCAGCTGTACCAGCTCGTTGCAGCTGGCGCAACGGCTCGGCCTGAAGTACCGCGAGGGGTTCATCAAGAACCGGTACATCGGGCGCACCTTCATCATGCCGGGTCAGGACCAGCGCCAGCGCTCCGTGCGCAGCAAGCTGAACGCCATCGATCTGGAGTTCCGCGGCAAGAGCGTGCTGCTGGTCGACGATTCCATCGTGCGCGGCACGACCTCGGCACAGATCATCGAGCTGGCGCGCGAGGCCGGGGCGCGCAAGGTGTATTTCGCCTCGGCGGCTCCGCCGGTGCGCTTTCCCAACGTCTACGGGATCGACATGCCGGCGGCGCACGAGCTGGTCGCCAGCGGCCGTACCGTCGATGAGGTGGCGCGCCTGATCGGCGCCGACTGGCTTGTGTATCAGGATCTGGACGATCTGATCGCCGCCTGCAGGCACGAGGACTCGTCGGTCGAAGCGTTCGACACTTCCTGCTTCTCGGGCGAGTACATCACGGGAGACATCACGCCACAGTATCTGGAGCGTCTGCAGCGCGAGCGCTCCGACGAGGCCAAGCGACGCAGCCGCGACGGGCGCGGTCCGTTGAAACTCGTGCACGGTGGCTGAGTGCGCCGCAACCGCGGGAGCCCGCGGGGCGCTGCTGGTCGAGTTGCTTCGGGCGGGGCTCGAGCGGGTTGACGGCCGGCGGTGCGTGCGTGCGGCGCTCGCTGCGCAACCGCCGGGACGCTTTGCGGTGGCCGCGATCGGCAAGGCCGCGCTCGCCATGGCGCTTGGCGCTCGAGAGGCGCTTGGCGGCTCGCTCGAGCGGCTGCTGGTCGTTTGTCCGGACGACTCTCACGGCGAGACCCTCGGTGACCGGCCGGGCGTCGAGATCCATCACAGCGCGCATCCCGTGCCCGACGAGCGCTCGTTGCGCGCCGGGGCGCGGCTGCTGTCCTGGCTCGAGGCGCTGCCGCCCGCTGTGACCCCGCTCTTTCTGATCTCGGGGGGGGCTTCGGCCCTGGTCGAGGTGCCGATCGCCGGCGTGACGCTCGATGAGCTGGTTCGTGTTTCGCGGCGCGGACTGGCCGATGGCCAGGATATCGCGGTGCTCAATGCCGCGCGTGCGGCTCTCTCGCAGATCAAGGGGGGACGGCTGGCCGCGCGTCTCGGTGGGCGGTCGGCGCTCGCACTTTTCATCTCGGACGTTCCGGGGGACGATCCGGCTCTCATTGGCTCGGGCTTGGCGGGGCCGGCGCCCGGCGGGGACGCGATCCGGCGCGTGGTCATCGCATCGGTCGATATGGCCATGGATGCGGTGGTCGAGGCGGCGCAGGCGCGTGGCCTGACCGCGCGGCGCGCGCACGAGCGTTTTGCGGGAGATGTGGCGCGGCTCGCCGTGCAGTTCACGCACGAGCTCGCTCTGGGAGAGGCGCAGGTCCGTGTGTGGGGCGGAGAGTCGACGCTGCGCCTGCCGGCGGCACCCGGCCGCGGCGGCCGTAATCAACATCTGGCGCTGGCGGCGGCGCGGCTGCTCGCCGGCTACCCGGATCTGGCCCTGCTCGCGGCCGGCACCGACGGCATTGACGGGCCGACCGCGGAGGCCGGCGCGGTGGTCGACGGCGACACCTGCGGGCGGATCGCGCTGAACGGACTGGACTGCGACGAGAGCCTCAGGCGCGCCGATGCGGGCACGGCGCTGGCGGCGGCGGGGGCGCTGCTGCGCACCGGTCCCACCGGAACCAACGTCGCTGATCTGGTGATCGGAGCGAAGCTGCCGCCGCGACTCGCGGCCTCGTAAGCAATTGTAACAGTGGGGCGCCGTTGCCCGCGCTTCTGTATCGTTGCTCCAGCGAGCATGCCATGACCGACCATGCCAATCTGCTGATCGTCGATGATGACCGCGAGATCCGCTCGCTGTTGAGTCAGTACCTGGAAAGACAGGGCTTTCGGGTCACGACCGTGCCTGACGCGGAGCAGATGCGCCGGGTCATGCGGCACAGTCACTTCGACCTGATGGTGCTCGATCTGATGCTCCCGGGCGAGGATGGCCTGTCGATCTGCCGCGAGCTGCGCACGCACTCGCAATTGCCGGTGATCATGCTGACCGCGCGCGGCGAGGACGCCGAGCGCATCATTGGCTTCGAGCTCGGCGCCGACGACTATCTGCCCAAGCCCTTCAACGCGCGCGAGCTGCTCGTGCGGATCCGCGCGGTGCTGCGCCGCAGTGCGCATGCCTCGCCGGAGCCGGACCCGCGGGCCGTGCGCGCCTTGCGCTTCGGCCAGTGGCGGCTCGATACGACGCGGCGCACGCTCGAGGGCGAGGCGGGGGATGTGCCCCTGAGCGGGGCGGAGTACCGGCTGCTCGCCGTGCTGCTCTCGGCGGGCAACCGGGTGGTCACGCGTGCGCAGCTCGCCGAGTTATTGCACGGCCGGGATCCGGATCCCTTCGATCGCAGCATCGATGTGCGCGTCAGCCGGCTGCGGCAGATCCTGGGCGATGACGCGCGCGCGCCGCGCATCATCAAGACCGTCTATGGTCAGGGCTACGTGATCGGCGTGCCTGTACAGAGCGAATGAGGCGAGGCGGCCGGCGTGCGCGTGCTCCGTTTCCTTTGGCCACGCTCCCTGTTCGGGCGGCTGATCGCCGCGACCGTCCTCGGTGTGTTGTTGGCGCAGCTGGCCAGCTTGTACTTGGTGGCACGCAACGAGGAGCGCGTGGTGCTGCAGGTGACCACGCGCCGTTGGGCCCATCGCATCAGCGAGATCGCCATCCTGCTGAGGCGGCTCCCGGCGCCCCAGCGGGCGGCATTCGTTGACCGTCTGGCCGCTACGGGCGCGACCGGGCCGCTCGCCGGTCCGCCGTGGATGCGGTGGGCGGCGCGCCGACGCTCGCGACGCGGCGGTATTCCAGTGCTGCGGCCGGGGCCGAAGGGGCTCGCGACACCCGTTCCACCGCCGCGTGGACCGCGGCCGCCGCACTCCTGGTGGCCGTGGCGTCGGTTCGCACGGCGGTGGCGGATCCCGCGCGGGCTGCTGATCCGGCTGCCCTTCGCCGCGAACGCCGACACGCTGGTGGTGAGGCGCGTCCGCGCGGAGCTCGGCAGGAGATACCGGGTCAGCTTGCCCGCGCCGGGCACGCCCGCTCCGCGCGTCATCCGTATTCCGGCGCCGCTCATGGGTCCGCTTGCCCGTCCGGCCGGATACTACGACGTCCGGGTGACCGACCCCGGCCTGCCGCCGCTGGTCTTTCGTCTGGCGCGGCTGACGCCGTGGATGGTGCTGCCGCCGCGCTTGCTGTTGAATCTCGTGCTGCTGGTGGCGGTGTTGGTCGCGGCGCTCTACGTGGCCACGCGCGGGATCACCCAGCCGTTGTCCGCTCTGGCCCGAGCGGCCGAGGCGATCGGCCGCGGGGAACGGACGCCGGAGCTGTCCGAGGAGGGGCCGCACGAGCTGCGTCACGCGGCGCACGCATTCAACAGCATGCAGGAGCGGCTGCACCGTTATCTGGACAGCCGCACCGGCGTGCTCGCCGCCATGTCGCACGATCTGAAGACCCCGTTGACTCGTTTGCGCCTGCAGGTCGAGACGCTGATAGAGGATCCCGCGCTGCGCGCACGCCTCGGCCGCGAGCTCGATGAGATGGAAGGCATGGTGCGTGGAGCGCTCGCGCTGTTTCGCGGTCTGGACGAAGAGGATGCCCCGGAGCCGATCGATGTCAACGCGCTGGTGGAGTCGATACGCCAGGGCTTCATCGAATTGGGCTACGAGGTGAGAGTCACCGGCCGCGCGAGCGCCGCGTACCCCGGCAGGCCGCAGGCCCTCAAACGCTGTCTGACCAACTTGGTATCGAACGCGGTGACGTTTGGCGCGCACGCGTGGATCGATCTGCACGATGGTGCGGCGCTGCGGATCCTCGTGCACGATGATGGACCCGGCATTGCGGCCGAGGCGCTGGAGCGGGTCTTCGAGCCGTTCTTCCGCCTCGAGGCGTCGCGTAATCGCAATACGGGCGGAAGCGGGCTCGGTCTGAGCATCGCGCGCGACGTGGCTCAGGGGCACGGCGGTACGGTCCTGCTGCACAACCGGCCCGAGGGTGGGCTCACCGCGGAGCTGCGTCTGCCGCGGACCGGGGGCTCACGGTGAGGGTGGCCGAGCGCGGCCCCACCCCCGTACATTTGCTTACGGCGCACGTCGCAGACGTGGTTAAGATTGACCGCTGCCCAGGTCCTGACGGAGGAAATGCGATGAAACGTAGTCTCATCTTGCTGGTTCTCACCGGTGCCGCGAGTGTGGCGCTCGCCCAGCCGCCGGCCATGCCGATGTCCCATCCTGGCTGGAGCTCGACCTCGAGCAATGCCCAGGTCATGATGCGGATGCACCGTATGGAGCGCTGGCGACTGCACCAGCTCACCGTGTTGCTCGACCTGACGGCCGCACAGCGCCAGCAGGTCAAATTGATCTTCCGGCAGCAGCGCGCCGCCATGCGCCGGAACATGCGGGCGATGCATCGGACCATGAGGCCGATCCGGCGTGCCATGCGCAAGGCCATGCAGCAGATGCGCGCGGCGCACCGGTCGGCTCACGCCGCGATGATGGACAAGCTCGCGCACGTGCTGAGCGCCGAGCAGATGACCAAGTTCAAGGTGCTGATTCCGCCCCCCGGGATGATGCCCAGAATGAGGCGCGGGATGATGTTCCACAGAGGATGGCAGGGGCCGCCGGCTCCGCACGCGCCGAGTCCGCCGCCGCCGCACGGATGATCAGCGGGGCAACTCGCACAACGCATACAGTCCATCCTGGCAGCGCAGGAAACTGCCCTGCTCGTACCAGGCGCCGAGCACGATGCGCTGGACGGCTTGCCCGCCGACCAGCGCATCGTGAATGGCGGGCCGATGCGTGTGGCCGTGGATCATGCGACGCACCTGCGTTGCGCGGAACACTGCGTCGACGGCTCCTGGATTCACGTCCATGATGCGTGGCGGCGTGCGGGCGGTATGGGACTTGCTGCCGGCGCGCGCCTCGTTCGCCAGCAGCTCGCGTGTGGCGAGGGGAAGGGTCAGAAACCGCCGTTGCCAGCCGGGCGCCCTGACAGTGGTACGCAGCTCCTGGTAGGCATGGTCATCCGTGCACAGCGCGTCGCCGTGGGTCAGCAGCACCGGTTCGCCCCCGAACTGTACGATGACCGGATCCGGCAGCAGCCGGCAGCCCGTGCGGGCGCAAAAGCCCTCGCCGAGGAGAAAGTCGCGATTACCGTGTAGCAGGAAGCAGGCTACCCCGTGTCCATTCAGCTCCGCCAGCGCCGCGATCACCTCGCGGTGGCCGGGGTCGTCATCGCCCACCCACGACTCGAACAGGTCGCCGAGGATGTACAGGGTTTCGGCCCCCGCCCCCTCGGTGCGCAGGAAGCGCAGAAACTGCTGCTCAGCCGCGCCGCCGGGCGTCTCCAGATGAACGTCGGATACGAAGAGGCGGCGCCGCGGCCCGGAGGGTTCTTCGATGGGCGCGGCCGCTTCTGTGTTCACGACTTCGGCGGCGGCGTACCGCCGGATGCCGGTGGTTCGGGCTTGGACGCCGAGGCCCTGGTCGTGGAGCTGGATGCCCCGCTCTGCGCCCGCGAGGCCGTCGGCTTCTTGGCGGTGGCACCCTGGGGTGGGGTCTTGCCGGCGCTGGCGGCCGGACCAGTGGCCGAAGCCGCGTGCGGCGTCGCCGGGGTGATGAGCTGAATGCTCTTGATCACGACGGGTTTGAGCGGCGCATAGGATTTGAACGGGCCGAATGCGCCGTTCGGCACCATGCCGATGCGCTCCACCACGTTCAATCCCCGGATGACCTTGCCGAACACCGCGTAGCCCCAGCGGGTGGGTAACGGGTCGAGCTCGGGATTGTCGACCAGATTGACGTAGAACTGCGCGGTGCCGCTGTCGGGATTGGCGCCGCGCGCCAGCCCGACGGTGCCGGCCCGGTTCTCCAGCCCGTTGCCGGACTCGTTGACCACCGGCGGGCCGGTGGGCTTGAGCGCATAAGGCGGCGTAGCCTCGTGGCCGCCGCCCTGTATGATGAAGTTGGCCACCACCCGGTGGAACAAGGTGTTGGTGTAGAACCCCGAGCGCACGTAGTGCAGGAAGTCCTTCACGGTGAGCGGCGCGCGCCGGGGCCGCAGCTCGATCACGAACGAGCCCATGCTCGTGTTCACGCGCACCTCGGGATTCGGCAGTGCGCCGTGCGCGGCGGCCGGCGCGGCGTGCAGGCCCAGGCCGGCGATCAGCGCGAATGCGGCCTGCAGCGCACCGCGGCGCGTGAATGTCCAGTTCCGGTCGTGCATCGGTACTCCCAACGAAGTCGTCCAGGCTGGCCATCTTAGCAGCGCCGTGCCAAACCCCGTACTATGCGCACCCATGGCACAAATGGACAGCGCAACCGGCGGGGTGTTCAGTCGTGGCGCGACCCGCTTCGCCCCCAGCCCCACCGGCGAACTGCACCTGGGCAATGCGCGCACCGCGCTGTTCAACTACCTGCTGGCGCGCCATGACGGCGAGCGCTTCGTGCTGCGGATCGAGGATACCGACGCCGGCCGCACTCGGCCCGAGTATATCGAGGGGCTGCTGGCCGATCTGCGCTGGCTGGGTCTGGAGTGGGACGCCGGTCCGGGCCGGGACGACGCGCACGGCCCGTATTTTCAGTCGCAGCGCGCGGCGCGCTACGCGGACTTGTTCGCCCGGCTCGAGGATCTGGGTGCCGTCTATCCGTGTTTCTGCACGGCGTTGCAGCTCGAGGCCTCACGCCGCGCGCAGCGCGCTTCGGGCCGTCCTCCGCGCTATGCCGGTACCTGCCGGGACCTGACTGCGCAGGAGCGGGAGCGCCATCGGGCCCAGGGGCTCGCGGCGACTCTGCGCTTCCGCGTGCCCTCGGGCCAGCGCATCGAGTTCACCGATCTGGTACACGGGCCGCAGAGCTTTCTTTCGGACGACATCGGGGATTTCGTGATCCGGCGGGCCGATGGCTCGGCCGCGTTCTTCTTTTGCAATGCCGTGGACGATGCGATCATGGGCGTATCCCAGGTGCTGCGCGGCGAGGATCACCTGGCCAACACCCCGCGCCAGCTGTTGGTGCTCGCGGCGCTCGGGTTGCCGGTTCCGCGCTACGGTCACGTCTCGCTCATCCTCGGTCCCGACGGCACGCCGCTCTCCAAGCGACATGGTGCGGCCAGCGTGCGCGAGTTCCGCGAGCGCGGCTACCGGCCCGAGGCGCTGGTGAACTATCTGTTTCGCCTGGGCCACTCGAGCCCGGAACACGCGCTGCTCGGTCTGCCGGAGCTCGCGCGCGCGTTCGATACGAGCCATCTGGGGCGATCGAGCACGCATTACGACGAGCAGCAGCTGCGCGTTTGGCAGAAGTCCGCGGTGCAGCAATTGACGCCGGAGCAGGCGCGCAGGTGGCTCGCGGCGCTGCTGCCGGAGGGAATCTCCGCCGCGTCGGCCGCTGCGTTCGTCGCCGCAGTGGCGCCGAACGTGGTGCTGCCGGAGGACGCCGCGCCCTGGGTGCGCATTGTATTCGGCGGGCCGCCCGTGCTCGAGCCGCCGGATGAGCAGGTGGTTCGCGAGGCGGGTCCGGGTTTCTTCGCCGCGGCGGCGCGTGCCGCCGTGGCGGGCGCGAGCGATCCGGCGGCCATTACGGATGCGGTACGTACCGCGAGCGGCCGCAAGGGTGCGCAGCTGTATATGCCTTTGCGGCTGGCGCTGACCGGATGCCGCCACGGGCCGGAGTTGGGGCCTCTGTTGAAGGCGCTGCCGGCCGGGGAGGCCGAACGGCGTCTGGCACGGTTTGCATAGGATGCGGCCCTCGGCCGGCCGGCCCGGGGGTGGTTCGCAGCGTGACATCGAGACCATGATGATTCGGATTCACAACTCGCTCACCGGAAACAAGCAGCCGCTCACGCCCATCGTGCCGGGCGAGGTGCGCATGTACGTGTGCGGCATGACGGTATACGACTTCCTGCATATCGGCCACGCACGTATGATGATCGTGTTCGACGTGGTGACCCGGTATCTGCGCCACCGGGGCTGCCGCGTGACCTACGTGCGCAACATCACGGACATCGACGACAAGATCATCAAACGCGCCGCGGAGAACGGCGAGTCGATCGAGGCGCTCACGGTCCGCTACATCGGTGCCATGCACGCCGATTGTGCGGACCTCGGCGTGCTGCCCCCGGATTTCGAGCCGCGCGCCACCGACCACGTGCCCGGGATCGTGGCCATGGTCGCGAAGCTCATCGAGCGCGGCTACGCATACGTCGCGGCGAATGGCGATGTCATGTACGCGGTGGCGAAATTCGCGGGCTACGGCCGTCTCTCGGGCAAGCGGCTGGCGGACCTGCGCGCCGGGGCGCGTGTGGAGATCGACGCGGGCAAGCGCGATCCGCTCGATTTCGTGCTGTGGAAGCACGCCAAGCCGGGCGAACCGTCGTGGAACTCGCCGTGGGGAGCAGGCCGCCCGGGCTGGCACATCGAATGCTCGGCGATGTCCGTGGCGTTGCTGGGAGCCCATTTCGACATTCACGGCGGCGGCATGGATCTGAAGTTTCCGCATCACGAGAACGAGATCGCCCAGTCGTGCGCCGCGACCGGTGAGCGCTTCGCCGAGATCTGGATGCACAACGGCTTCGTCAACGTCGACAACGAGAAGATGTCGAAGTCGCTCGGCAATTTCTTCACCGTGCGCGAGGTGCTGCCGAAGCTGCGCCATCCCGAGGTGCTGCGCTACTTCGTGCTCGCGAGCCACTATCGCGGCCCCATCAACTACTCGCTCGAGCAGCTCGAACAGGCCGATGCGGCGCTGCAGCGGCTGTATCTGGCCTTGCGCGGGCCCGCACAGGCCGCGCCGGCGAACTCGCCTCGTATGCAGCGATTCCACGAGGCAATGGACGACGATTTCAATACGCCGGAGGCGCTCGCCGTCCTGCAAGCGCTGGCGCGGGAGATCAATACGGCACGGGACGCCGGTGACGCGGCGCGCGCCGCCGCGCGGGCTGGAGAGCTGCGCCGGCTCGGCGGGGTGCTCGGCCTGCTCGGCGAGAACGCCGAGCAGTGGCTGCGGCGCGCCAAGCTCGGCGCCGCCGCGGCATCGGGGTCGGCCACGGCGCCCGCGAGCGGGAATCCGGCCGAAACGCTCAGCAACAGTGAGATCGAAGCGCAAATCGCCGCCCGTGCTGCGGCGCGCCAGGCGAAGAACTGGGCCGAGTCGGACCGGATCCGTGACGCGCTCGCGCGCGCCGGTGTCGTCCTGGAGGACAAGCCCGGCGGGCTGACCGACTGGCGGCGAGCGTAGCCGGGACTCGAGGTCCGGCCGGAGGGATCCAGGGCGGCTCAATGCGTCTGCTCGAGACGGCGATGGAACGCCTCCAGCGTATTGTGCATCAGCATCGCCACGGTCATGGGGCCGACGCCGCCCGGCACTGGCGTGATCCAGCCGGCGCGCTCGCGCGCCGCCTCGAACTGTACATCGCCGGCCAGACGGCCGTCCTCGAGCCGATTCATGCCGACGTCGATCACGATGCATCCCGGCTTTATCCACTCTCCGGGGACCAGGGCGGGTTTGCCCACCGCGACCACCAGAATATCGGCCTGGCGGACGAACGTCGCGAGGTCGCTGGTGAACCGATGGCAGACCGTGGTGGTCGCGCCCATGAGCAGGAGCTCGAGCGCCATGGGGCGGCCGACGATGTTCGAGGCGCCGACGATCACGGCATGCTGGCCTTTCAACGGGGCGCCAACGTGCTCGAGCAGCTTGATGATCCCGTAGGGTGTGCAGGGCCGAATCAGCGGTATGCGCTGGGCCAGGCGCCCCACGTTGTACGGGTGGAAGCCGTCGACGTCCTTGGCGGGGTCGATGCGCTCGATCACGGTGATGGAGCGGATCTGATCGGGCAGGGGCAGCTGAACCAGAATGCCGTCGATATCCGGATCGCGATTGAGCTCGTCGATGAGCGCAAGCAGGGCGATCTCCGAGGAGGAGCGCGGCAGGTCGTGCGCCACCGAGCGGATGCCGACCTCCTCGCAGGCCTTGCGCTTGTTGCGCACGTACACGTCCGAGGCGGGATTGTCGCCGACCTTGACGACGGCGAGCGCCGGCCGCCGGTGACCGCGCGCCAGCGCGGCCGCGATGGCCGTTCGGACTTGGGCCTTGACTTCGCCGGCAAGCTCGCGGCCGTCGATCACTATTGCCGTCATGCGCTGCTTCTCGACCTGCTCTTCCGCGGACCCTGAATTCTCGCATATCATGCCCCGCAGCCCGCGGGATGTGCCGCGGGCGGCACCGGTCGGGGCATGGCGCAGTCTGGTAGCGCATCTGCTTTGGGAGCAGAGGGTCGGGAGTTCGAATCTCCCTGCCCCGACCATTAAAAACGGATAGTTACGAGCGAGAGAAATCCAACAGAGTTTATTCAGGGGGTAGACTAGGGGGCAGGAAGTGTCAGGAGCCATCCCGATCCGCGCTCTCGCGTGTTCAGCTCTGCGAGTTCAAACAGCGGCGCGCGGAACAGAAGCGAGCCCCATAAGCCAGGAGAGGAGCCCTGGCGGCAACGGCACAAACGTCTCGACACTACATGTTTTGCTCTGGTTCTTGCCGCGGCACGGAGTTCTACGGTCCAGGCTTGCGCGATACAGTAGCTGCTGCCGTGGACGGATGGACGCCCAAGGCTTCACGAATTCTCGTGATCTAATGTTCACGGCCGCCTTCCACTCTGCGCTGCTGGCCTTCTGCTCTCTCGCGGGTGCTTTCCTGCTGATCCTAGGACGACGTGAGTCCTGAGTGGCCGGAATGGGGTGGCACCTGCTGAATCCTCGCTAGCAGCCGATCCCTGAGATCCTGTGTCTTTAACGTATCCCCGTCTATGGGTGGCAGTCCGTCCCCAGAGATTTTCTTGATAACGTCCTGGAAGGCTCTCGCTGACGCCTCGGAGTCTACGAGAATACCTATCAATCCCCTGCAGTATTCTTCGATTGCCTTACACGACAGTGGCGGTGCTGGGCCCGCAATCGACTCCCGGAATAGCATGAGTAGGTACCACCGCAGGGACTTGTACTGTCGATCCAGCAACCGGCTCCGAAATAGCGCGTCGAGCCGATATAGCGCCAGGGCACTTGTGTAGTAAGGTATCAGCTTGTGATCGGGACGAAATATCGTCTCACCCAGTCTCCTCCTCACGGTGCCGTAGTAGCCGGACACCCTGTGAGGAAGGTTTAGAAACATCGACGCAATGGATTTGATCTGGCTCGGTATCGTTGTTACGCGGGTCTGCTCAATCGGCGTGGCAACCCACTGCTTCGAGCGGCGCTCGTAGTAAAGCGCGCCTGCGCCAGAAAACGTCCT
>DAIDUQ010000060.1:0-4575 GCA_027456605.1 Steroidobacteraceae bacterium
CGTGCTCAATCCCCATACCGGCTGGCCGATGATCGGCGCTCCGCGCTCCGTCACGGTTGCCGCCAGCAGCTGCACGGAAGCCGGATTGCTCGCCACCGCGGCCTTGCTTCAGGACGTGAACGCCGAGAAATTCCTCGACGCGCAACGCGTGCGCTATTGGGTTGTCCGTCAGTCATGAGTCACTCATTCGTCGGGTCCATGTGCGTCCTCGAAGTCCGCATGAAGACTGCCTTTCGAGTGCGGTGCGATGCGGCCGCCTACGGCGTGAGCGCGCGTCCCGGGGTCCTGGAACTTGCCGATCTGTCCGCCACCGCCGGACAACGCGGCGCGTTGCTCCAGTCCCCCGCCGAGCACATCGACGCCCACGACTCGGCGCGGCTGTCGCGCACCTAGCACGTTCCCCCGCGCTCTCGCTTGCAGAATGCGCCAGTATCCTGGTCCGTTTCGGGATGTGACCGGAATGCCGGGTACGCTAGGCTCACCCGTTCATGGCTGTCGCGCACCCCGCCGAGCGGCCGGTGCGGTGTGCAGTGCCTACCGATCCAGGGCAGAGCGATGTTGACATCGGTTCGACGACGACGGATCCACCGGGCGGCGTTCATGCTCCTGGCAGCGCTGCCCCTGGCCGCGCATGCGCGCCCCGCGCAACCGCAGCGCCGCACACCCGAGCGCGCGGCGCACCGCATGCTCTCCTGCCGCATTGCCGCCCGTGCGTTGCTGAAGCGCACGCCGATCGTCCACCGCGTCGATCGGCGGATCGAGACGCTCATCGATGCCAAGCACTACGGTCGCGCCGCGACGGCATTGCGAACCGCCGCGCGCCGGCGCGCCGATGCGTGGGCCGGCTATACCTTGGGCGGCCTGTACGCCAACGGACTCGGAGTCCCGCGCAGCGCGCGCACGGCCTTTCACTGGTACTTGTGGGCGGCGAAGCGAGGCAACCGGTTCGCGCAGCGGCAGGTCGCGAATGCCTACCTCAACGGCGAGGGCACTAGGCGCAACCCCGCTGCGGCCGCCCATTGGTTCCGCATCGGCATCGCGCCGTGGCAACTGGCCGTCATATACGGCGGCTTGGCGCGGACCTACGCCCGCGACCGTCTCGTTCCGGCCGATCACGCCAAGGCCGCCTATTACACCGCCAAGAGCGTCGCCGACTTGCGCGCGCTGGCGCGCGGGCCCAATGCGCAGGCCGACTATTATCTCGGCCTCGATTATGCGCTCGGACGCGGCGTGCGCCGGAATCGGACCCGGGCGGCCGGCTACCTGTGCCGCGCCGTGATGCTGCGCGACACCCGGGCCGCCGCCGCTCTGCGTCATCTCCAGGGGCGATCGCCTTGAACCGTCGCGATTTCCTCAAGTCGGCCGGACTCGGCACCGCCGCCGCCGCATTCCTGCGCAACACGCTGGCGCGCGCGGCGGCGCTGCCAGCCATCGGCCGTACCGGCTCGCTCGAGGACGTCGAGCACATCGTGGTGTTCATGCAGGAGAACCGTTCCTTCGACCATTACTTCGGCCATATGCGCGGCGTGCGCGGCTACAATGATCGGTTCGGCGTGCGCCTTCCGGGCGGCAAGCCGGTCTGGTTTCAGCCGCGCATGCGTTGGCCGGACGAGACGATTCTGCCGTTTCATCTGAATACGCGGACGAGCTCCGCCCAGCTCCTGCAGGATCTCGATCACAACTGGGCATCGCAGCACGGCGCCATTGCCGGCGGGCGCTACGACGCGTGGCCGCTCAACAAGACCGACATGACGATGGGCTACTACCTGCGCCAGGACATCCCGTTCCACTACGCGCTCGCGGAAACCTTCACCGTCTGCGACCAGTATTTCTGCTCCATCGCCGGACCGACCTGCCCCAATCGCTCCATGCTGTTCACCGGCTCGATCGATCCGGAGGGCGCCGGCGGCGGACCGTTCATCGACGACGCGGTGTGGATCTACGACAAGGCCGTTCAGCCGTTCTCGTGGACCACCTACGCCGAACGGCTGCAGCAGGCGGGAATCACCTGGCGGGTGTACCAGGAAGGGCTGCACGAGATCGGCCACGACCCGATGACGGGCAACTTCGACGCCAACGCGCTCATTTATTTCAAGGCGTTCGCCGACGCTCCCTCGACCTCCGAACTGCACCAGCGGGCGATGCGCGACGGCGGGACCGCGAGGCTGCGCGAGGATGTCCTGAATAATCGCCTGCCGCAGATCTCCTGGATCGTGATGCCGGCCGGCTACTCCGAGCATCCCTCCTATCCCCCCGCCTACGGCGCCATCTACATCGCGCGTGTCCTCGATGCCCTGACCTCCAACCCGCAGGTGTGGGGCAAGACCGTGCTGCTGTTGAACTACGACGAGAACGACGGCTTCTTCGACCACGTGGTGCCGCCTCAACCGCCGACACCGGCTCTGCCGGGCGTATCGACGGTCTCGACGGCCGGTGAGATCCACAACGTGGTGAATCCCGAGCACACCCCCCTCTACAGCGCGGATCAGCTACCGTACGGATTGGGTCCGCGCGTGCCGCTGATCGCCATCTCGCCGTGGAGCAAGGGCGGCTATGTCTGTTCCCAGGTGTTCGACCATACCTCCGTGCTGCGCTTTCTCGAGGCGCGCTTCGGGGTCGGGGAGCCCAACATAAGCCCTTGGCGCCGATCGGTCTGCGGCGATCTGACCACGGCGTTCGATTTCACCGCATACAGCGGCAGCCGGCATCTGGCGCTGCCCAGCACCGCCGGATACCGGGACATGGTCCATCGGCAGTCCCGACTGCCGCCGCCGGAGGTTCCGAGCCGGCAGGCGATCCAGATCATCGCGCAGGAGCCGGGTGTGCGCCCGGCCCGCGCCCTGCCCTACGCGCTCGATCTGGACCTGCGCGCCGACCCCGACGGCGTGCGGCTGCGATTCGACAATCGCTCGAGCGTGGGGATCTGCTGTACCGCCTACTGGGACGGGAGCTACCTCGTCCCACGCCACTACACGGTCGGGGCCGCAGACACGCTGACGGACTTGGTACGCCCCCCGCCTGGTCAGCATCCGGCCCTGACTGTGTACGGTCCCAACGGCTTCCTCCGGCAGGTGAGCGGCCGCGGCGGCTCGCGGCTCGAGGTCGCGGCGACCGCCGAGCGCGGCGGCGACATCCGTCTGCGCCTGCACAACAGTGGCGGCGAGCCGGTGACGGTGACGGTACGGGACTCGAGCTACGGCCGGGACGAGCGTCGCCTGACGATCGCCGCGGGCCGCGCTGAAGCGCTGTTGTGGAGCCTGCGCGACAGCCGCCACTGGTATGACCTGAGCGTGAGTGCCGCGCAGCACCGCTGGCGTCTTGCCGGCCACGTCGAAGACGGGCGCGAGAGCATCTCGGATCCGGCGAACGTCGCGCCGGTTCTGACGTAACGCGCGCGTTCCCGCGCGCCGCGCGCACGCGCCAGACTCGCGGCGCGCATCGCGATGCCGCGCTCAGTTAAACGTTTTTCTCGACGTATTAGCCAGAGTATACTCCGGCTCGACCCGGAGTAAAGGGGACCGGCTGGGGGCCGACCGCGAGCGCCAGATGGCAACCATAAAAGACGTCGCAGCGAGAGTCGGTGTATCAGTTGCCACCGTTTCCAACGCGCTGAACGGCAAGCCCAATGTCGGCCCCACCGTGCGCCGCAAGGTCCTGCGCGCAGTCAAGGAGCTCGGCTACCGCCCGCATCGCGCCGCCCAGGCAATGCGCAAAGGCCGCACGCGCGCAATCGGCCTGGTGCTGCCCGATCTGACCAATCCCTTCTTCCCGCAGCTCGCACAGACGGTCGAGAACAAGGCCCGCAAGCTCGGCCTGCTGGTCTGTCTCATCGACAGCCAGGACAGTCTCGAAGGAGAGGCCGACGGCTTGACCCTGCTGGCCCAACACGGCGTCGACGGCATCATCTGGTGCCCGGTCGGACCGCGGATCCCGCGGCCGATACACTCGTTCGGCCGGCCGGTCGTGCTCATCGACCGCCCGCGGCCCGGGTTTGCGGTCGTGCAGTCGAACAATCTCATGGGCGGGCAGTTGCTCGCCCAATATGCATTGCGGCACGGCCACACGCGGGTGGGCCTGCTATCCGGGCCGCGCAGCGTGCAGAGCGCTCAGCAGCGGCGCAATGGTTTCGTGACCGCCCATCCGCGGCAGATCGAGATCGCCTGGGAAGTCCGCGTGGGATTCGACGGCATCCTGCCGCCCGAGGCGTGCGCCGCCCTGCTGGAGCGACGGGGCGCGACACTCGTCGTCGCCGGCAACGACCTCATCGCGATCAACGCCCTGCGTTGGCTCACCCAGCACGACGTCCGGGTCCCGGACGATGTATCGATCGTCGGATTCGACGACATCAGTTGGGCGCGGATCGTCAGTCCGCGCCTGACAACCATCGCGCAACCGCTGGTTGCAATCGGCACCCGGGCGGTGGGGCTGCTGGAGGAGCGCCTGTGCGGCGCGGTGATCGCCAACCGCGCGACGGTGTTTGACGTGACGCTGGTGGAGCGCGAGTCGGTAAAGAGCATCTGAGCATCGATTATCCGCCTGAAGGAGGCTATGGAGTGAGCAAGACACCTCGCATCG
>DAIDUQ010000061.1:0-10515 GCA_027456605.1 Steroidobacteraceae bacterium
TCGCCGCCCTCTGGGGCGTGTTCGTCTGGCGCGAGTTCAAGAGCCCCGCACCCGGCGTCACCGCCCTGCTCACCCTCATGTTCATCTGCTTCATCTGCGGCCTGGGCGTCATCGTGTTGTCCAGAACCATCGGTTAGCCGAAGATGGCGCGTGGATCCGCGCCGCAATCCCTCAGCAGAGCCGGCACGCGCGCCGCGGCGCACGTGCCGGCGCGTATCCCGTCATGACGCGGAAGTTTCCGGAGTGCACCCCATGAAGATGCGATTCTCGTCCATTCTGCGCATCGCCGCCCTGTCGGCCGCGCTCGTCGCCGCGCAACTGACCGGCTGCGCCTTCGCCACCGCCCATGCCGGCACACGCCCAAAGGTGATCTTCGATGAGGACGAGATGGGCCCCGGGGGCACCAACATTCAGGCCACCCTGATGCTCGCCCAGGACCGGAGCATCGATCTGCTGGGCATCACCGTCCCGACCGGCGACGGCTGGCGCAACGAGGAGGTCGCGCACGTGCTGCGGGCGCTGCAGATCGCCCACCGCGCCTCCATCCCGGTGTATCCGGGCGCGGAGTTCCCACTGCTGAACTCCGTGCGGCGGACTCGCGCGTGGGAGAAGATGTACGGCAAGCTCTTCTACGACGGGGCGTTCATGAGTCATTGGCCCTCGGAGGGCACCCAGGACTGGACGCCGCTGCATCCCAACAGACCGGGTTGGGTCCCGCCCCTGCCCGAAGGCGAGCCCACCATCCACGCCCGCAAGGAGAACGCCGCGCTGTTCATGATCCGGATGGTGCACAAATATCCGCACCAGGTCACCATCCTCGCCGCCGGACCGCTGACTGACATCGCGCTGGCGGCCAGCCTCGATCCGCGGTTCGCCTCGCTCGCCAAGCAGCTGGTGTTCATGGGCGGCAGCTTCAATCCCCAGACGAGCGATATGCCCTTCGCGCACCCGAGCGATTACGTCAATGCGCCGCGGCAGGAGTTCAACGTCGGTTTCGATCCGGAGGCCGCCGCGATCGTGCTGCAGCAGCCCTGGCACAAGATCACCGAGGTCCCGGTCGATGCCACCCAGAGCACCACGCTGATGTCGCGCAAGATGCTGCGCGAGGTGGCGCACGGCAAAGCCCCCTTCGATCACTACCTCGGGCGCTTCGGCCAGGTGTACCCGCTGTGGGATGAGACCACCGTGGCCCTGTGGCTCGATCCCGCCCTGATCGCCCGCGAGAAGACCCTGCGGGTCGACGTCGACACCAACTTCACCGCCAACTACGGCACGATCGAGAGCTGGCCGGTCGGCGACGGGCCGGATTGGGCCGACCCGGTTCACGTCGTGTTCGCCGTCAACGTCCCGAAGCTCGATCGGCTCGTCATGCGGCTTCTGACGGCCCCGAAGCCCATCGCTGTGAATTTCCCCAAGGGTCACCCGCATTGAGCGGTTCGATCTCTCCATCCCTTGCCGGATCCGCGCAAGAGGCCGACCCCGCAGCGGCCATCGACGGCGCTTGGGATCAGCTGACGCGCCGGGAGTACGCCGCGGCTCACGCGGCGGCGGCTGCGCTGCGCGCGCGGCATCCGGGGAATCGAGACGTCCTGTATCTTCTTGCCGTCAGCGCCCGCCACCTCGAGCGCATTCCCGAAGCCCTCGGCGCGCTCGAGGAGCTGGAGCGCCACCACCCGGCGTACGCGCGACTGTTTGAGGAGCGCGGGCTTTGCCACTTGACGCAGGGCGCGACGGAGCCGGCGATCGCCGCCTTTTCCAAGGCCGTTTCGCTCAACTCCTGGCTGCCGTTGAGCTGGCGCGCCCTGAACGGACTGTATCGCCAGTGCGGACGTCCGAAGGAGGCGGGCGCGGCCGCCCAGTCCCTGGCGGTGATCGAGAGGATCCCGGGGCAGATCGTTACGGCGTACGGCCTGTTCGAAGACCGGGACATCGGCGCCGCCGAGCAGATGGTGCGCCGCTACCTGTCGGTCCATGGCGAGCAAATCGAAGGCTTGCGTCTGTTGGCGCGCATCGCCATGGCGTCCGACGCGCCCGATGGCGCGCAAGCGCTGCTCGAGAAGGTGCTCGGGATCGCGCCGGGGTATCACGCCGCCCGTTACGAGTACGCCATCGCACTCTTGAGGCGCCTCAAGCACCAGCGCGCCCGGGAGGAACTGGAGAAGCTGCTGGCGATCGCTCCCGAAAGCCGCGCCTATCGGTTTACGCATGCGACAGTCTGCGCGCGCCTCGGAGACTTCGATCACGCCCTGCCCGCGTACCAGAAACTGGTGCGCGAAGACCCCAAGGACGCCGAACTGCACATGGCCATGGGTCACGCGCTCAAGACTCTGGGCCGGACCGCCGAGGCGATCGAATCCTATCGCGCGGCCGCGGCCAGCCGTCCCGGCTATGGCGGCGCGTACTGGAACCTGGCCAATCTCAAGACCTACCGCTTCGCGGACGTCGAGCTCGAGCGGATGACCCGTTACGAGGCCGACGCCGGCACGACCCGCGTCGATCGCTACCACCTGTGCTTCGCGCTCGGCAAGGCGCTCGAGGACCGGGGCGAGTACGCGCCATCGTTTCAGTATTACGCGCGAGGCAACCAGCTGAAGCGGCGGGAATGCCGCTACCGGCCCGAGTTCCTGGACAACCTCGCGCGACTGCAGATCGCCACCTGCACAGCGGATTTCTTCGCGGCTCGCCGGGGCTGGGGATGTCCGGATGCGGCGCCGATTTTCATCGTGGGCCTGCCCCGTGCCGGCTCGACGCTGATCGAGCAGATTCTGGCCTCGCATTCCGCGGTGGATGGAACCATGGAGCTGCCCGATATCGCGCACCTGGTGTTCGATCTGCACGACCGCGCCTCCCCGCCCGACAGCCCGCGTTATCCCGGCGTGCTCGCCGAGCTCGGCGGGCCGGAGTGCGCGCGGCTCGGGGAAAAGTATCTCCGGGAAACACGCGTGCACCGTCACGGCAGGCCGTTCTTCATCGACAAGTGGCCGAGCAACTTCCGCGACCTGGGCTTCATTCACCTCATTCTGCCCAATGCCCGGATCATCGACGCGCGCCGGGAGCCGATGGCGTGCTGTTTCAGCAATTTCAAGCAGCTTTTCCCGCCCGGAGCCGGACCGGAGTTCGTCTACAGCGTCGAGGACATTGCCCGCTACTACCGCATGTATCTCGAGCTGATGCGCCATTGGGACGCCGTGCTTCCCGGGACGATATTGCGCGTCCAGCACGAGGAATTGGTCACGGATTTCTCGACGACGGTGCATCGCATCCTCGAGTTCTGCGACCTGAAGCCCGAGCCCGCGTGCTTCGAGTTCCACAAGACCGAGCGCGCCATCCATACCCCGAGCGCCGAGCAGGTCCGCCAGCCGATCAACCGCGCCGGGCTCGACCAATGGCGCCACTTCGAGCCGTGGCTGGGACCCTTGAGGGAGGCCCTCACGAGATTAGGCGTCCTGACCCGGGACGGACCCTCGTGCGGCATGTGAGCGCGCCGACGCCCGCCGCCGTGCACCTCGGCGCGGGCCGCGGGCCGTGAGCGGCTCGGCGCCTCGGCTTCCCGCGGGATCGGCAGCATCCGACCTCGCAATCCGGATGGACGGCGCCTGGTCGCGGCTGCAGCGCCGGGATTTCGCGGCCGCATACGAAGCGGCCCGCGCACTGCGCGCGAGCCATCCGGGAAATCGGCAGGTTCTGTTTCTTCTCGCCGTGAGTCTGCGCCACCTCGAGCGCTTTGCGGACGCCCTCGAGGCGCTCGAGGCGCTGGAGCACCACCATCCGGCCTACGGCAGATTGTTCGAGGAGCGCGGGCTCTGCCACCTCGCGCAGCAGGCCACGCAGCCCGCGATAACGGCCTTCTCGACAGCCGTGACGCTGAACCCGTGGCTACCCGTGAGCTGGACCGCCCTTGAGCGCCTGTATCGCAAGTGCGGGCAATCGCGAGAGGCTGAATCGGCCGCACAGTCCCGCGCGGCGCTCGAGAAGCTCCCGAGCGAGATCAGGACCGCGCACGGCCTGTTCGCCGATGGCGACATCGGCGCCGCCGAGCAGCTGGTGCGCCACTACCTCCTGACCCGCGGCGATGACATCGAAGGCATGCGCCTGCTCGCCCGCATCGCCATGGCGCACGACGTGCCCCGTGATGCGCAGATTCTTCTGGAAAAAGTGCTCGAGAGGGCGCCGGAATACCATGCCGCCCGTTACGAGTACGCCCGCGTATTGTTACGGCGCCTGAAGCATCTGCGCGCGCGGGAGGAATTGGCGACGCTGCTGGCGACCGACCCCGACAACCCCTCCTACCGCTTGACACATGCCACCGCATGCGCGCGCCTCGGGGACATCGAGCAGGCGTTATCCGGGTACCGGACGTTGGCGAGCCGGACACCCGGCAGCGCCGAGGTGCATCTGGCCATCGGCCACGCGCTCAAGAGCCTGGGCCGAGCCGCCGAGGCGGCCCAGTCCTATCGCGCGGCCGCGGCCCTGCGCTCCGGTTTCGCCACCGCGTGTTGGCACCTGGCGACGTTGAGCGCGTTCCGCTTCGAGGCCGCCGAGCTCGAGCGGATGATCCGTGACGAGGCGGATACCCGGACCAACCCCGTGGAGCGCTATCATCTGTGCTTCGCGCTCGGCAAGGCGCTCGAGGATCGGCGGGAGTACGCGCAATCGTTTCGTTATTACCAACGCGGCAATGAGCTGAAGAAGCGGGAATGCCGCTTCCGGCCCGAGATCGTCGAGAACGTCGCGCGTCTGCAGATCGCCACCTGCACGGCGGATTTCTTTGCCGCTCGCCGGGACTGGGGATATCCGGATGCGGCGCCGATTTTCATCGTCGGACTACCCCGCGCCGGATCGACGCTGATCGAGCAGATCCTCGCCTCGCATTCCGCGGTGGACGGAACCCTGGAGCTGCCCAACATCGCGCAGCTGGCGGGCGATCTGCGGGGCCGCGCCCGCCCGGGCGAGCCGCCGAGTTATCCCGGCGCGCTCGCCAAACTCGGCCGGGAAGACTGCCACCGGCTCGGCGAGCGGTATGTCCGCGATACGCTCGTGTACCGCCACGGCAAGCCGTTCTTCATCGACAAGTGCCCGAGCAATTTCCAGGATCTCGGGTTCATTCACCTCATTCTGCCCAATGCCCGGATCATCGACGCGCGCCGCGAACCGATCGCCTGCTGCTTCAGCAACTTCAAACAGATCTTCCTGCCCGGAGCCGGACCGGAGTTCGCCTACGGATTCGAGGACCTCGCGCGTTACTACCGCATGTATCTCGAGCTCATGCGCCATTGGGAGGCCGTGCTGCCGGGCAAGATACTGCGGATTCAGTACGAGGAGCTGGTCACGGATTTCGCGGCGAACGTCCAGCGCCTGGTCGAATTCTGCGATCTGCGGCCGGAGCCCGCCTGTTTCCGGTTTCACGAGACCGAGCGCGCCGTCCATACCCTCAGCGCCGAGCAGGTCCGTCAGCCGCTCAACCGCGCCGGACTCGATCAGTGGCGCCACTTCGAGCCGTGGCTGGGACCCTTGAAGGACGCTCTGGCGAGATTCCAGGTCGCGTCATTCGACCCGCCGACGCCCAACACGGAGACTGGCCCGTAGCCCGCGAGCAGGCCCGAACGGAAGACTCGGAATAGGGTGAATGAACGCCTGACGGCTTTCGCCGTGGCTCAAGCGCGCAAGGCCGGCCCGCATCGCCGAGCGGCATGCGCAATTGACTGTGGAGCGGATTCGCGGCCTGCGCGCGCATCGTGGCGCGCCCACCGGACCGGGCCTCGAGCCGACTGTTGTCGATCACCTTGTCCATAGCGAACTTTCCGCTGGAGCATGACGGGCGTATGCTCCATCCTTCCCAACGAGGGACGTTCATGAAGACGCGGTTTGCACTTCTCGGGTGTCTCGTGCTCACCTGGAGCGTGGCAAGCGCCCATGTGAATTGCGCCCAGGCGCCGTATGGCCAGAGCGTCGCGCAGTTTGGCAGGGACGAGTTCCGGCTGGGCATGATCGCCGCGGCGCACGCCGGGGACCATCGATCGGTCCCGCAGGCAATGGTCCGGGAAATCGACCGGGCGATGCGCGGCGCATGTCTCGCGAAATTCCGCGGCCGCGGCCTGGCTCGATATTCCAAGCTCGGGTTGTCGCCCGGTTCGTTGAAGACTCGAAGTATCGGTTCGATCGCGGCCCTGACGGTCAATTGGAACGGGCCGTACCCTCACGGCTCGGGGCGGATTTCACCGGCGTCGAGCACATCCGGCGGATCGCCGGCCGCTGCGCGACGAAAGGCATCCGGCGGCGTCCGGCGCGCGCCGCCCCCCGCCAACGGCCCGTCCGTGGCGGTAACCTCGAGCTTCCCGGCGTGCCCCCGCAGAGTGGACTTCGAGACGCTTCTCAGCGCCGCGCTGATCGACAAGTCCGACTGGTCAAAAGCCGAGGCCAAGGGGAAACGACACGGCTGCATAGAGCTGCGCGCCGGCGAACGTGTCTATCGAGTCCGAAGCGACACGTGGACTGGATTGACCCAGGTGCGCCCGGCGGGGCGCGCGAGGACATATTGGACCGACACAGTTGCCGTCAAGTAAACTCGGCCGGTCATGCCTCGCGCGCTCATCCCGCCTGCCTGTACCCGTCCGCCGATCGGCGGCGCTGAAGCGCACTCGAGGCACACGTGTCGCGCGGGCTTCGGGCCACGGGTGAGACGCTCGATCCCGCATCGAGCACCGGCCGCCGGCGCATGAGTGCCGCCCCGCCCAGGACCTGACGCGATGAACGCCACCACCGCGGCATGCGGGCTGCCGACGCCCGAAGACCTCTACTCCCGCCCTGGGCTCGAGCGGCTCGATGCCCGCTTCCGCCAGTTCCTGCTCGAGCGCGACCCGCAGCTTGCCGAGCGTCTGGCGGCCGCGCGGGCCGACGGCGACGCGCTGGCGCGCCGGGACGAGAGCGAGTTGTGGCTGATCCTTGCCCCGCTCGTCGACGAGTTTCTCTGCGCGGCATTCTCGATCGGCGCGGACGTGGCGGAGTTGGTCGAGCGCCAGGACGATCTCGAGGTCGTCTTCGAGGTGCGCCGCAAGTTCGTCCAGCGGCATATCGCCAAGAAGGCCACCCGCGAGGATGCCGCGGGCATCGACGGCGACGAGGCGCTCGCCGCGCTCGAAGCGCACCTGCAGGGCCCGTTCGAGCCGGTGCGCTTTGCCCGGGCGGTGCGCTCGTGGCTGGAGCGCGAGCCGCAGTGCCGCGCCGAGCTCGCCGCGGCCGAGCGATTCGTGACCTGGGCCGCGCTCTGCCCCGCCGGACGGCGGCGCTTCGGCGATCAAGCCCTCTTTCAAGTGCCCCGCAAGCACGACCCGCTGAAGCTGGTTGCAACCGGCGCCCGGCCGGAAGGCGGCATCACCTGGCTCGAGGCGCCAGCCGAGCACGCGTTGCGCCAGCGGCGGGGATTCGAGCTCACGGACGCCGGATGCGACCTGTCGGGAGGCCTGGGCGAGATCCACTACTGCATCTATTGTCACCACCAGGACAAGGATTCCTGCTCGAGCGGCTTGCGTGCCGCGTCGGGATCATTCGAGCACAGCGCGATCGGCGCGCTGCAGACCGGCTGCCCGCTCGGCGAGCGCATCTCGGAAATGCACGAGGCGAAGCGGCGCGGTCATGTCTTGTCCGCCCTGGCGATCGCCTGCGTCGACAATCCGATGCTCGCCGGCACCGGGCATCGCATCTGCAACGACTGCATGGTCAGCTGCATCTACCAGAAGCAACACCGCGATCCGGTGAACATTCCCCAGGCCGAGACCCGCATCCTGAAGGATGTGCTCGAGCTGCCCTGGGGCTTCGAGATCTACAGCCTGCTCACCCGCTGGAACCCGCTGAACTTCCGCCGGCCGCTGCCGCGCCCGCCCAGCGGCCGCTCCGTGCTGGTCGTCGGCGCCGGTCCCGCGGGCTACACGCTGGCCCATCACCTGCTCAACGACGGCCATGCGGTCGCGGTCATCGACGGGCTGAAGATAGAGCCGTTGCCGCCCGAGTTGACCGGCCGCGACGGCGGCGGCCTGCGGTTCGGCCTGATCCGCCGGATCGACGCGTTGCGCGAATCGCTCGCCGAGCGGGTCAGCGCCGGATTCGGCGGCGTGGCTGAATATGGCATCACCGTCCGTTGGGACAAGAACTTCCTGAAGATCCTGCGGCTGCTGCTCGAGCGGCGCACGCAGTTCGCGCTGCTCGGCGCCATCCGCTTCGGCGGCGCCCTCGGCGTCGAGGACGCCTTCGCTCTCGGCTTCGATCACATCGCGCTGTGCATGGGCGCCGGCAGGCCCACGCTTCTGGAGATTCCCAACGGCCTGGCCCGCGGCGTGCGGCAGGCGTCCGACTTCCTCATGGCCCTGCAGCTGACGGGCGCCGCGCGAGCCGACACGCTGGCCAACCTGCAGATGCGGCTGCCGGTCGCGGTGATCGGCGGCGGCCTGACCGCCATCGATACCTGCACCGAGGCGTTGGCCTACTATCCGGTGCAGGTCGAGCGGTTCCGGATGCGTTATGAAAGCCTCTGCGCCCGCTTCGGCGCCGAGCAGGTCCGCGGCGGCTGGACGGACGAGGACCGTAGCATCGCCGAGGAGTTTCTCGAGCACGCGCTCGCGCTGCGCGCCGAGCGCGCCGCCGCCGAGCGCGACGGCCGCGAGCCCGACATCGTCGGCCTGCTGCGCAGTTGGGGCGGCGCCCGCATCCTGTACCGGCGCGTGATGACGGCGTCGCCGGCCTATAAGAATCACGAGGAGATCATCAAGGCGCTGGAAGAAGGGATCTCCTACGCGGAGAATCTTCAGCCCCTTGCGGTGCAGCTCGACCGGTTCGGTCACGCCTGCGGCCTGAGCGTTCGCGACACCGTGACCGGCGCGCAGTCCACGGTCGCCGCGCGCACCGTCCTGATCGCCGCGGGCACGGTACCCAACACGGTGCTTGCGAGCGAGGCGCCGGTCCTGCGCCTCGACGGCAGCCATTTCCAGGCATACGACGAGACCGGTGCGCCGGTCTCCCCGGAGCGCTGCGGCAAGCCCGCCGCCACGCACGTGGTTGCGCATCTCGCCGCGGACGGGAAGGCCATCAGCTTCTTCGGCGATCTTCACCCTTCGTTCGCCGGCACCGTCGTGAAGGCGATGGCCAGCGCCAAGAGCGGCTACCCCATCGTCTCGCGTCTGCTCGAGCGCCTCGCCGGCGCCGCCGCCGAGCCCGCCAAGGTGCTCGAGCGGCTTCGCTCGCAAGGCTCCGCGCGCGTGGTGCGGGTTGAGCGCTTGACCGCCACCATCGTCGAGGTGGTCGTCGAGGCGCCGCTTGCGGCCCGGGCGTTCCGCCCCGGCCAGTTCTTCAGACTGCAGAACTACGAGGCCGGCGCGCCGCAGGCCGGCGGGACGCGCCTGGCGATGGAGGGAATCGCCCTGACCGGCGCCTGGGTGGACCCGGAGCCGGGACACGTCGGGCTCGTGGCGCTCGAGATGGGCGGCTCATCGAGCCTGTGCACCCTGCTCGAGCCGGGGCAGCCGGTCGCGCTGATGGGACCGACCGGCGAGCCCACGCACATCCCGCGCGATGAAACAGTCGTGCTGCTCGGCGGCGGGCTGGGCAACGCCGTGTTGTTCTCGATCGGCCGCGCCATGCGCGCCGCCGGCTCCCGCGTCCTGTATTTCGCCGGCTATCGCTCCACTACGGACGTGTTCAAGCGCCAGGATCTCGAGGACGCCTCCGATGCGCTCGTGTGGTGCACCGATTCGGCGCCGGCGCCGCGGCCCGCGCGGCCGCAGGACCGACAGTTCGTCGGCAATGTCGTGCAGGCCCTCGAGGCCTACGCCACCGGAGGGCTGGGCGCGGCACCCATCGCGCTCGAGGAAGTCGATCGCATCATCGCCATCGGCTCCGAGCCGATGATGGCCGCCGTGGCCGCCGCGAGGCGCGGCGGACTCGCGGCGCGTCTGAAGCGCGGGCATGTCGCGCTCGCCAGCATCAACTCGCCGATGCAGTGCATGATGAAGGCGATTTGCGCCCAGTGTCTCCAGTCGCACCGCGATCCGGCCACGGGCATCGAGACGATCGTCTTCACCTGCCTGAACCAGGACCAGGAGATGGACCGCGTCGACTTCGGCGTGCTGCGCCAGCGCCTGGGCCAGAATTCCCTGCAGGAAAAACTGACGGCCCGTTGGATCACCGCCTGCCGCGACGCCGCGCAGTGAGGCGCCGGGCCGCCGCGCCAGAGACGCGGCGGCGATCGCCCACCGGGCCAAGTTAAACGTTTTTCCGGCTGCCGCCGCGGTATACTCCAGCGGATTCACCGTAATTCGGGGACGGCCGCGAGCCGCTTGAGCACACCCGGCGCACACCGAGAACCGACTGCATGCCCCGGCGCGTGAGCGCCTGTGCGGCGCGGTGATCGCCAACCGCGCGACGGTGTTTGACGTGACGCTGGTGGAGCGCGAGTCGGTAAAGAGCATCTGAGCATCGATTATCCGCCTGAAGGAGGCTATGGAGTGAGCAAGACACCTCGCATCG
>DAIDUQ010000062.1:0-26320 GCA_027456605.1 Steroidobacteraceae bacterium
TCTGTCGATCCCGGCGAGCAACGCCTTCAAGCTGCCGGACTCGATCAGCGATGATGTCGCCTCGATCCTCGATCCGTTCGGCAACGCCACGCACACCGCGCTGGCCTTCAACATGGTGGGTGAGGACGTGCTGATCACCGGCGCCGGCCCGATCGGCATCATGGCGGTGGCCATCGCTCGGTTCGTCGGCGCGCGCCACGTGGTGATCACGGACGTCAACGACTATCGCCTGGAGCTCGCGCGCCAGATGGGCGCCACGCGCAGCGTGAACGTGCAGCGCGAGACGCTCGATCAGACCATGCGCGATCTGGGCATGCAGGAGGGCTGGGACGTCGGGCTCGAGATGTCGGGCAACACCGCGGCATTTCGCGACCTGTTGCGCACCATGCACCACGGCGGCTCGGTGGCTCTGCTCGGCATCCCGCCGGAGGAGACCGCCATCGACTGGAACCAGGTGATCTTCAAGGGGCTCACCCTGAAGGGCATCTACGGGCGGGAGATGTTCGAGACCTGGTACAAGATGTCGAGCCTGCTGCAGAGCGGCCTCGATCTGACCCCGGTGATCACCCACCACCTGCCCATTCAGGAATACCCGCAGGCATTCAACATCATGGGCTCGGGACGCTCGGGCAAGGTGATCCTCGACTGGCAGACGCTCTAGGGCGTCGCGGCGCCGGCCCTCGGCGAGCGCTCAGGGCCGGCCGCAGAGGCAGTAGGCGTACAGCCCGCCGTGTGCGCCGAAGCGCTCGAGCTCGGTGAGCGGCTGCGCGTACTCGCGCAGCCGCGCGGCCAGCGGACCCAACCCCGGCACGCTCACCTGCGGCCCGAACAGCGAGACGGCGGCGAATGCGGCCCGGGCCTGCGCCCGTTGCAGCAGCTCCTGCGTCCACGACAGCCGCGGATGGATGAACTGCACGTGGTAGTGGGTCAGTTTGGCGAGCTTCGCCGCCGCATGCACGGCGTCCTCGAGCGTGCCGAGGTGATCGACGAGGCCGATGTGCCGTGCTGCGGCACCGGCCCATACGTGGCCCTGGCCGATCGCATTCACCTGAGCATCGCTCAGGTGCCGACCGGCGGCCACGCGTGCGACGAACTCGGCATAGCCGCGCTCGATCTGCGAGCGGATCAGCAGTTTCGAGTCCGCATTGAGCGGCTGGCCGAGGGATTCCTGGCCGGCGAGCGGGCCGGTACCCACTCCGTCGCTGGTGATGCCGAGCCGCGCAAGCGCGCGATGGAAAGTTGGGATGATGGCGAAGATGCCAATCGAGCCGGTGAGCGTGGCGGGACTGGCGAAGATCTCATTGGCGGGCGCGGCGATGTAGTACCCCCCCGAGGCGGCCAGATCGCCCATCGAGACCACGAGCGGCTTGCCGCTGGCGCGCAGGGCGAGCAGCGCGTGGTAGATCTCCTCCGCCGCCGTCACACTGCCGCCGGGGCTGTCGATGCGCAGCACCACCGCCTTGACGTGTTTGTCGAGACGCGCCGCGCGGATCAGGCGCGAGAGCGACTCCCCGCCGATCACCCCCGGGGGCTGATCGCCATCGACAATGTCGCCGGAGGCGACGATCACGCCGATGCGTGCCGTATCGGCGCTCGGAGCGCTCGCCTCGCTGCGCACGACGTCGGCGTACTCGTGCGCCGAAACCGCATTGAACGAGCCGTCCTTGTCGGCGCCGACCAGCTGGCTGATGCGCTGCTCGAACTGCTGTTTGTCGGCGAGCTTGGTGACCAGATGCGCCCGCAGAGCCACCTGGGCGGCATCGCCATCGGCTGCGGCAATCGTCTTCGGCAGCGTGCCCACATAATCGGCAATGGCGCTGACCGGCAGGCCGCGCGCCCGCGCGACCTGCTGCTCATAGGTCGCCCAGAGCGAGTCCAGATACGCGCTGCTCTGCGCCCGGTCGGCCTTGGACATCCCATCGCGCGTGAACACCTCCACCGCGCTTTTGTACTTGCCGACGCGGAACACGTGCACGTTCACGCCGAGCTTTTTCAGCAGGCCGTGGAAGTACAACGAGTAGCGGCCGAAGCCGCGCATCAGCACATAGCCGTTGGGATCGAGATAGACGTGATTGGCCTCGGCGGCGAGGAAGTACTGGTCCTGGTTGTAGGCGGTGCCGAAGGCGTACACCGGCTTGCCGCTCGCGCGGAACACGCGGATGGCCCGCGCGAGTTCCTCGAGCATCGGCAGCCCGGCGTTGTCCATGTCATCGAGATCGAGCACCAGGGCGTGGATGCGCGGGTCCTTGGCGCCGGCGCGGATCGCATCGACCAGCGTCCACAGCAGCGTCTCGTGCACGCCATCGCCCTGGGCGTTCTCGATGGCCCGCTCGACCGGGTCACCGGTGTACTGCTCGACCAGCCGCCCCTGCGGGGCGATCACGAGCGCGGCGCGCTCGGGCATGCTCGGCATCGCCTCGTGCAGCACGCCGACCAGAAAGCCGACGATGGCGAGCAGCAGCGCCAGGTGCAGCACCTTGCGCAGCCCATCCAGGCCGCGCCACACCCCGAGCAGGATCTTGCGCACGCTCGCCATGGCGGGACCGATCAGAGCTTCTCTTCGATCCTCGCGGCCTTGCCCGAGCGCTCACGCAGGTAGTACAGCTTGGCGCGGCGCACCTGGCCGCGGCGCTTGACGCTGATGTCGCTGATCGAGGGGCTGTAGGCCTGGAAGACCCGCTCGACGCCCTCGCCGTGGGAGATCTTGCGGACCGTGAACGAGGAGTTCAGACCCCGGTTGCTGCGCGCGATCACCACCCCTTCGTAGGCCTGCACGCGCTCGCGGTCGCCTTCGACCACCTTCACCTGCACGACCACGGTGTCACCGGGCTTGAAGTCCGGCAGCTTGCGGGTCATGCGCTCTTGCTCGAGTTGTTGAATGATATTGCTCATGGTCTCATCCTCGATCGTTTCCCTCGACCGCCGCTGCGGCGAGGAACTCGTCTAGTAACCGCTGCGCCTCGGGCGAGAGCGCTCGCCCCAGGATCAGATCCGGGCGGCGGCGCCAGGTGCGCACCACCGCCTGCCCGAGTCGCCAGCGGTCGATGTCGGCATGGTTGCCGGACAACAGCACCTTTGGCACCTCCAGGCCCTCAAATACCTCAGGCCGCGTGTAGTGCGGCCAGTCGAGCAGTCCGTTCGAAAACGAATCGAACTCGCTCGAGCGCTCATCGCCGAGCACCCCGGGCAGCAGCCGCGCCACCGCGTCGATCACCGTCAACGCCGGCAGCTCCCCGCCCGAGAGCACATAATCCCCGATCGACACCTCCCGATCGATCCCGAGCGTGATCACCCGCTCGTCCAGCCCCTCGTAGCGTCCCGCCACGAGCAACAGCCCCGGCAGCCCGGCGAACTCCCGGGCCAGCCCCTGGCTGAACCGCTCGCCCTGCGCCGAGAGGCACACCCGCGCACTGCCCGCCGGCAGCCGGGCCGCCGCGGCGCGGATCGCCGCGAGCATCGGCTCGGGCTTGAGCACCATGCCCGGCCCACCGCCGTAGGGCCGATCATCCACCGTGCGGTGCGGATCGTGAGTGTGATCCCGCGGATCCTCCGTTCCCACCGTCAGCCGGCCGCTCGCGAGCGCCCGCCCGATCACCCCGAAGCGCAGCGCGGCGCTGATCATCGGCGGAAACAGCGTGACCACTTCGATCTGCATCGCACGCCCATCCGCCGTGTGCGCGGCCGCGACTCAAAGCTCCACCGGCCAGTCCACCAGTATCTGCCGGGCCGCCAGATCGACCTGCAGCAGATGCGTCGGGTCCGCCAGCACCCAATGCTCGCGCCCCGCGCGCCCGGTGCTCAAAGCCGGCTCAGTGCCGGGCTCCTCCACCACCATGACGGCCCCTGCGGGCGCGTCGACAAAATAGGCCACCGTGCCGAGCTCGTGCCCGTCGGTGTTGCGCACCGCGAAACCGATCAGGTCCGCGCGGTAGTACTGCCGTTCACCGGCCGGGGGCAGCGCCTCGCGCTCGACCTCTACCATCGCGCCCGTGAGCGCCGCCGCGGCATCCCGATCCGCAACACCCTCCAACCGCGCAACCAGCCGCCCAGCGTGTGCCCTGCCCTCGAGCACTCGCAGCGTCTGCTCCGCGCCGCTGGGGCGCGCCAGATGCCACTCGCCGTACTCGAGCAGTGCCTCGGGCGGGTCGGTGTACGAGGACACGTGCACCCACCCGGCCAGCCCGTACGGCGCACCGATACGCCCGAGCTCAACCCATGGGGAGCCGGCGTGCACGGCAGGCCCTACGGCCGGCTCGACTCAGGCCGCAGCCTGTTTGCGGTACGAAGCCAACAGCGAACGGACGCGCTCCGAGGGCTGTGCGCCCTGGCCGACCCAGTAGTCGATACGGGGCAGGTCAAGCTTCAGCTTGACGTCACCGCGGCCGGCGATCGGGTTGAAAAACCCGACGTTCTCCAGGCTGGCTCCGCCCTGGCGCTTGCGGCTGTCCGTCACCACGACGTGATAAAAGGGCTGATTCCGCGCCCCGCGCCGGGTCAGGCGAATGGTTACCATGATCTTGTCGCTCTCACAGGTCCGATTGGGACGGGCCCGCGGCACCGCCCCTCAAAAAAGAGCGCGGATTCTACGGGCTTATTGCCCGCACCGAAAGGGGCTGGCGGTAATTTTCACGCCCGGCGGTCCCCGGCGGCGGCCCGCGGGCCGCCGAAGCGTGAGCTAGGGCATCTTGCCCTGCAGCGCCCCGAGCATCTGGCGCAGCCGCCCGCCGCGCATCTGCTTCATCATGCGCTGCATCTGCTGGAACTGCTTCAGCAGCCGATTGACGTCCTGGACCTGCACGCCGGCGCCGCGGGCGATGCGCCGGCGGCGCGAGCCGTCGATCACAGCGGGCGAGTAGCGCTCGCGCGGGGTCATGGAATTGATGATCGCAATCTGCCGGCGCACGTCCCGGTCGCCCTGCTCCGGGGTGATCGCCCCTTTCTGCGCCGCCGTGGGCAGCTTGTCCATCAGCGAGGCGAGACCGCCCATCTTCTGCACCTGCTCGAGCTGGGTCTTCAGGTCCCCGAGATTGAAGCCCTTGCCCTTGACCACCTTGCGCGCCAGGCGCTCGGCCGACTCGCGGTCGACCTGCCGCTGCACCTGTTCGACCAGGCTCACCACATCGCCCATGCCGAGGATGCGCGAGGCCATGCGCTCGGGGTCAAAGGGCGCGAGCGCCTCGGTCTTCTCCCCCATGCCGAGAAAGACGATGGGCTTGCCGGTGATCTGCCGCACCGAGAGCGCCGCACCGCCGCGGGCATCGCCATCGGCTTTGGTGAGCACGATGCCGGTGAGCTCGAGCGCCGCGCTGAAGGCGCGCGCGGCGTTCACCGCGTCCTGCCCGGCCATCGCATCGACCACGAACAGCCGTTCCGAGGGCTGGACCGCGCGGTCGATCTGGCGCACCTCCTCCATCAGGGCCTCATCGACGTGCAGCCGCCCGGCGGTATCGACGATGAGCACGTCGAACACGCCCCGGCGCGCCTCCTCGAGCGCCGCGCTCGCGATCTGCGCCGGCGGTGCGGCCGGATCGGCCGCGATGTAGTGCGCCTCGATCTGTCCGGCCAGCCGCTCGAGCTGCAGCATCGCCGCCGGGCGGCGCACGTCGGTGCTGACCAGCGCGACGCGCTTTTTCTGCGTCTCGATCAGCCAGCGGGCGAGCTTGGCGGCGGTGGTGGTCTTGCCCGCGCCCTGCAGGCCGGCGAGCAGCACCACCACCGGCGGCTGGGCGCGCAGCTGAAATCCGGCGCCGCCCCCGCCCATGAGCGTGACCAGCTCGCGGTGCAGGATGCCGACGAAGGCCTGACCGGGGGTGAGGCTCTGGGCGACCTCGGCGCCGAGTGCGCGGGTCTTGACCGACTCGATGAAGGTCTTGACCACCGGCACGGCGACGTCCGCCTCGAGCAGCGCCACGCGCACCTCGCGCAGCGCCGTGCCAATGTTCTCCTCGGTGATGCGGCCGCGGCCGCGCAGCGTGTCGAGGGTTCGGGAGAGTCGAGAGGTGAGGGCTTCGAACATGATGTGACGAATCCGATGCGGGCAGCCATTATAGAGCCAAGGAGGGTCCGCACTTGGCCGCTGCATCCGTACCGCTGCTGATCATCACCCTGCTCTGGCTGCTGGCGATTATCGCCTTCTCCTCCGGCACGGAGGTGGCCATGCTGTCGGTGAACCGCTACCGCATCCGCCACCGCGCCCAGGCCGGGCAGAGCACCGCGCGGCTGCTCGACCGCCTGCTGCGCAAGCCCGAGGACTGGCTGGGGGCGAACCTGGTGATCGTGGCGGCGGCCAATGTGTTCGCCTCGGCGATCGCCACCCTGCTCGCCCAGCGGACCGGCTACCGCTGGGCGGTGCCGGCCACCGGGGCGCTGCTCACCCTGGCGGTGATCGTGTTCGGTGAGCTGACCCCGAAAATCTACGCTGCGGCGCACCCGGAAAGCTCCGCGCTGCGCGCCGCGCGCGTCTACCGCGTGCTGGTGTTCCTGGCCCGCCCGCTGCTCTCGGTGACCAACGGTATCGCCTACGGGCTGCTGCGCGGCTTCGGGGTGGTCAAGACCGCCCCGGCCGGCCAAACGCTCGGCACCGAGGAGTTGCGCACCGCGGTGGCCGAGGCCGGCCCGCTGATCCCGGCGCGCCACCGCCAGATGCTGCTGTCCATCCTCGATCTCGGCCAGATCACCGTCAATGACATCATGATCCCGCGCCAGGAGATCGCCGGCATCGATCTGGCCCAGAGCTGGGACGAGGTGCTCGAGCAGCTCGAGCGCACCCCGCACACCCGCGTGCCGGTGTTCGAGGGGGAGCTCGACAACCTGCTCGGCGTGCTGCACATGAAGCGCATCGCGCATGAGCTGGTGCGCGGCACGCTCACGCGCGAGCGGCTGCTCGAGATGGCACGCGCCCGCGAGCCGTACTTCATCCCGGAGGGCACGGCGCTGAACGTGCAGCTGGCGCATTTCCAGCGCAACCGGCGCCGCATGGCCTTTGTCGTGAATGAGTACGGGGACATCGAGGGGCTGGTGACGCTCGAGGACATCCTCGAGGAAATCGTCGGGGAGTTCACCACGGATACGGCCACCATCTCGCACCGCGACATTCACCTCGAGCAGCCCGGGGTGTACATCATCAACGGCGGGGCGACGCTGCGGGCGGTGAACCGGGCGCTGCAGTGGCAATTGCCGACCGACGGTCCGAAGACGCTGAACGGCCTGCTGCTCGAGCGGCTCGAGACCATCCCGGCGCCGGGCACGGCGCTGAAGGTGGGGCCTTACCTGTTCGAAGTGCTGCAGATCGCCGACAACGCGATCAAGACCGTGCGGGTGCGCGTGCCGGCGGCCCCGAGCGAGCCGGCGCCGTGAACGCCGCCGCGAGCGCCTCATCGACCCGGGACACCGGCACCACGTGCAGCCCGTCGATGGGCTTGCGTGGCGCGTTCTCCCGCGGGACCAGCGCGCTCGCGAAGCCTTGCTTGCGCGCCTCCTGCAGCCGCTCCTCGCCATAGGCGACCGGGCGCACCTCACCGGTGAGGCCGATCTCGCCGAACGCCACCAGCGTGCCCGGCACCACCCGCTCGGCGAGACTCGAGGCGAGCGCAATCAGCACCGGCAGATCCCACGCGGTCTCATCGATGCGCACCCCGCCGACGGCGTTGACGAACACGTCGTGCTCCTGCAGCGAGACCCCGCCGTGGCGGTTCAGCACCGCGAGCAGCATGGCGAGCCGGTTCGCATCGAGGCCCTGCGCGATGCGCCGCGGCGCCCCGAAGCGCATGCGGTCGACCAGCGCCTGCAGCTCGATCAGCAGCGGGCGACCGCCATCGCGGGTGACCGTGACGATGCTGCCGGCCGCCGGCTCCGGCGAGCGGGCGAGAAAGATCGCCGAGGGGTTGCGCACCTCGCGCAGCCCGCCCTCGGTCATGGCGAAAAAGCCGAGCTCGTTGACCGCGCCGAATCGGTTCTTGGTGGCGCGCACGATGCGGTAGCGGCTCGCCGTCTCGCTCTCGAAATAGAGCACGGTGTCCACCAGATGCTCGAGTACCCGGGGCCCGGCGATCGCCCCGTCCTTGGTGACGTGCCCGATCAGAAACACCGCGGTGCCGGTGCGCTTGGCGAAGCGTACCAGTTGCGCCGCGCACTCCTTCAGCTGCGAGACCGCCCCGGGGGCGGTCTCGAGCGCGCCGGACTCGACCGTCTGGATCGAATCGATCACCAGCAGCCCCGCGCGCCGTGCGGCGGCGCGCTCGAGGATGCCTTCGAGTTGCGTCTCGGGCAGCACCTCGAGCGCCGCGGCCGCCAGTCCGAGCCGTCGCGCCCGCAGCGCGACCTGTGCACCGGACTCCTCGCCCGTGGCGTAGAGCACCGCGGCGCCGGCGGCAGCGTGCGCGGCCACCTGCAGCAGCAGTGTCGATTTACCGATGCCCGGATCCCCGCCGAGCAGCGTCACCGAGCCCGGCACGATGCCCCCGCCGAGGACCCGATCGAGCTCACCGATGCCGCTGTCGAGCCGCTTGAGATCCCCGTCCGCAGCCTGCAGCGGCAGCGGCGCCGCCTCGAGGGCGAGCCCCCGGGCCCGGCTCGCGCCCCGCGCGGCACTGACCTGCTCGAGCACGTTCCAGGCGCCGCAGGCCGGGCAGCTGCCCTGCCACTTGGGGGTTTCCCCGCCGCATTCACTGCAGCGGTAGACGGTGCTGGCACGGGGCATCAGTACGCTCGCGGGCTCGGCGGGTGCTAGGATGGGTGAATTATCAGCGGAATGTGCGGCATCGCCGGCTTTTGTGATCGGGCACTCGGACTCGACCGCGCGCAATGCTAGCTTATCCCGGCTCGGATCGGGGATCGGCTGGTCATGCTCATCATAGAAATCAGTAGTCTGCGGAGCGCCTGAGGACGCCGCATGGGTTTGAAAAGCAAGCTGCGCGTCGTCGGCCTGTCCGATACCGGCAAGGTGCGCGAACACAACGAGGACAGCATCTCCGGGGATGCCGACATCGGCCTGCTGGTGCTCGCCGATGGCATGGGCGGCTACAAGGCCGGTGAGGTGGCGAGCGGGCTCGCCGTGAAGACCATCGTCGGCATGGTGCGCGAGCACTTAGCCAGAGAGAATCTGCGCCAGACCGACACCGAGTCGGGGCTCTCGCGCACCAGCATCATCCTGCGCGATGCGATCCACCGCGCCAACAAGATCATCTATCAGACCGCCCACACCCAGGCGCAGTGCGAGGGCATGGGCACGACCGTGGTCGCGGCCCTGTTCTTCGACAACAAAGTCACCATTGCGCACGTCGGGGACTCGCGCCTGTACCGGGCGCAGGGCGGGAAATTCGAGCGCATCACCATGGACCACTCGCTGCTGCAGGAGCTCGTCGACCGCGGTCTGTACTCGGCCGAGGAGGCGCAGCGCGCGGCGAACAAGAACTACGTGACCCGCGCCCTCGGCGTCGAGCCGAGCGTGGAAGTGGAGATCCGCGAGATCCCGGTACAGAAGGGCGAGATCTACATGCTCTGCTCGGATGGCCTCTCGGACATGATCGAAGACGAGGACATCCATTTAACGATAAACACGTTTAGTGATAATCTTGATACCGTTGCCAAACAGCTAATTCAGTTGGCCAATGATAACGGGGGCCGGGACAACATCTCGGTACTCATGGCGCATGTGGTGGACGCGTTTCCGGCGAACACCCGGGTGCTCGATAAAATCCGCAAGTGGTTCAGCTGAGCGGGGGGCGGGAGAGTAAGCGCATGGCAAGGTTGATCTTGAGCCTCGACGGCCAGGTAATGGCCGAATACAACATGAACAAGGAGCGTTACACGGTCGGCCGGCTTCCCGACAATGACATCCGGATCGACAATGCGGCCGTGAGTGGCCACCACTCGCTGATCATCAATATCCTCAACGACTCGTTTCTCGAGGACTTGAACAGCACCAACGGCACGTACGTCAATGGCAAGCTGATCAAGAAGCACGCCCTGCAGCACGGGGATGTGATCACCGTCGGGCACCATCAGCTGCGCTTCATGGAGGACGATGAGCAGCAGGACGAGTTCGAAAAGACCATGGTGATCCAGCCCTCGGCGCGCCCCATGCAGGCACTGCGCGCCGCGGCCGAAGCGGTCGCGGCGGCCAACGGCAGCAAGCCGGCCGCGGCGGCGGCCCCGAAGGCCGCCAAGCTGCAGGTGCTCTCCGGCGCCTTTGCCGGCCGCGAGCTCGAGCTCACCAAGACACTGACCACCCTGGGCCGGCCGGGCGTGCAGGTCGCGGCGATCACCCGCCGCGCCGACGGCTACTACATCGTGCACGTCGACAGCGACCAGCCCGACCGCTTCCCCGTCATCAACGGGGCGCCGATCGGCGCGCAGCCCACGCTGCTGCGCGACAACGACGTGATTCAGCTGGCCGGGGTGAAGATGGGCTTTTTCCTGAGCGGCAGCTGATCAGGCCGGCTCGAGCGGCACCCGCTCGCTGACCGCGCAGAGCAGTTCGTAGGGAATCGTCCCGGCCGAGCGCGCCAGCTCCTCGACCGGCTGGCTCTCGCCCCACAGCAGCACCGGGGTGCCCACCCCGACCGCCTCGATCGCGCTCACATCGACCGCGATCATGTCCATCGAGACCCGCCCGACGAGCGGTGCGCGCCGTCCGGCGACCTGCACCACCGCCCCGTTCGGCAGACTGCGCGGCAGACCGTCTCCGTAGCCCGCCGCTACGATGGCAATGCGCGCCTCACGTTCGGCGCGCCACGCACCGCCATAGCCGACCGTTTCTCCGCGCGGCACGCGCCGCACGGCGATCACGGAGGTCTCCAGGCGCATCACCGGGCGCAGGCCCAGCTGCGCCGCGTTGCTCTGCGCAAACGGCGAGGCGCCGTACAGGGCCAGTCCCGGACGTACCCACTCCCCGCCCACCGGCACCGCCGCGAAAATGCCAGCGGAGTTCGCGATGCTGCGTTCCCCCGGCACGCCGTGCGTGGCCGCAGCGAAGCGCTTGAGCTGCTCGCGCGTCATGACTCCGTCCGGCTCGTCCGCCGCGGCGAGATGGGTCATCAGCCGAACGGTGCGCGGCGCCGGACGCAGCGCGCAGAGCTGCTCGTAAGCGGCGCGGAATGCCTCGGGGCGAAAGCCGAGCCGATTCATGCCCGTGTCGACTTTGATCCACAGCGCCAGGCGGTGCGCGGCCGGTTCGGCGGCGAGCAACGCCAGCTGCAGTGCATCGTGGACCACGAGTTCGAGCTCGAAGCGGATGGCCTCGAGCAGCTGCTCGCGCGTGAACACCCCTTCGAGCAGCACGATGGGGCTACGCACCCCGCACTCACGCAACCGCACCCCCTCTTGCAGTCGCGCCACCGCAAAGGCGTCCGCCGTGGGGAGCGCGAGGGCGGTCTGCACCAGTCCGTGGCCGTAGGCGTTGGCCTTGACCACCGCCATGACGCGCGCACCGGGGGCGCGTTGGCGGATGACCTCGAGGTTGTGACGCAGCGCGGCGCCGTCGATGACGGCGCGGATCAGTCGGCTCACCTGAGCACGCCCTCGGCGTAAGCGTCGGGCGCATAGTTGGCGAAGCGGGTGTACTGTCCCTGAAAGGTCAGCAGGAAAGTGCCGATCTCACCGTTGCGGTGCTTGACCAGGTCGATCTCCGCGATGCCCTTCTTGGTGGTGTTCTTGTCATACACCTCCTCGCGGTAGATGAGCAGAATCATGTCCGCGTCCTGCTCGATACTGCCGCTCTCGCGCAGATCCGACATCACCGGCTTTTTGTTCTCGCGCTGCTCGACCGCGCGGTTCAGCTGCGAGAGCGCGATCACCGGCACGCTGAGCTCCTTGGCGAGCACCTTCAGGCCGCGGGAAATCTCGCCGATCTCCGTGGCACGGTTCTCCTTGGTGCCCGGCACCTGCATCAGCTGCAGGTAATCGACCAGAATCAGATCGAGCCCGTGCTCGCGCTTGATGCGCCGCGCGCGCGCGCGCAGCTCGGTCGGGGTGAGCGCCGGGGTCTCATCGACGAAGATCTTCGCCTCCGAGAGCTGGTTGGTGGCGCTGGTGATGCGCACCCAGTCCTCGTCCGAGATCCGTCCGCTGCGCAGGTTGCCGAGCGGCACCCCGCCGACCGAGGAGAGCATGCGGGTGATGACCTGCTCGGAGGGCATCTCGAGGCTGAAGATCGCCACCGAGGCGCGCGTGCTCGGATGCACCGCCGCGTATTCGGCCATGTTGACCGCGAGGGTGGATTTGCCCATCGAGGGGCGGCCGGCGACGATCACCAGGTCCCCGGGGCGCAGCCCGCCGGTCATCTTGTCGAAATCGGCAAAGCCGGTCGGCAGTCCGCGCAGGGAGTCGGGGTTGCTGTGCCACTCATCGATCTGATCGATCACTTGCGGCAGCAGGTTCTTCACCGCCACCGCCCCCTGGCGGCCGCGCGAGCCCGCCTCGGCGATCGCGAACACGCGCTGCTCGGCCGTGTCGACCAGCTCGCGCGCGGTCTCCCCCTTGTTGTTGAAGACCGCAGCGGCGATCTCAGTGCCGGCGCGGATCAGCTGACGCAGCAATGAGCGCTCGCGCACGATGTCGGCGTAGGCGCGCACATTGGCGGCGGTCGGCGTGTCGCGCGCGAGCGTACTGAGATAGGCAAGGCCGCCGGCCTGCTCGAGCCGGCCAATGCGCTCGAGCTGCTCGCTCACCGTGACCACGTCGCACGGCCGGCCGTTGCCGGCCAGTGCGCCGATCGCCTCGAAGATCAGCCGGTGGTCGGGGCGGTAAAAATCCTCCTCCGTGAGGACATCGGCGACCTGGTCCCAGGCGCTCGCCTCGAGCAGCAGGCCGCCGAGCACCGCCTGTTCGGCTTCGATCGAGTGCGGGGGCGCCGGGATGTCCCCGTGCGCCAGAGCGCTCCGGCCATGCAGTGAGGGGATCGCGGCCACCGCTCAGCCGGTCCCCGCGTTACTCTTCGGCAACGATCGCGACGGTCACCGGCACATCGATGTCGGCGTGCAGGTGCAGCATCACGGCATGCTCGCCGACCACGCGCAGCGGCCCGCTCGGCAGGCGCACTTCGCTGCGCTCCACCTTGAACCCCTGCCGGGTGCAGGCCTCGGAGATGTCGGCAGTGCCGATCGAGCCGAACAGCTTGCCTTCGGTGCCGGCCTTGGCGGTGATCACCAGCTTGAAGTCCTTCATCGCCGCGGCCCGCTCCTCGGCCGAGGCGAGGTGCTCGCGCGCGGCCTTCTCAAGCTCGGCGCGCCGCGCCTCGAAGCGCGCGATGTTGTCCGGCGTGGCGAGCGTCGCCTTGCCCTCGGGCAGCAGGTAATTGCGTCCGAAGCCCGAGCGCACCTTCACCCGATCACCGATGTTGCCGAGGTTGGCCACCTTCTGCAGCAGAATGACGTCCATGGAGTGCCTCAGTGCTGGTCGGTGTACGGCAGCAGCGCCAGGAAGCGCGCGCGCTTGATGGCGACAGCGAGCTGCCGCTGGAAAAACGACTTGGTGCCGGTGATACGGCTCGGCACGATCTTGCCGGTCTCGGAGACATAGCCCTTGAGGGTGCCGAGATCCTTGTAATCGATGTGCGTGACGCCTTCGGCCGTGAACCGGCAGAACTTCTTGCGACGCGAGAAGCGGCCGCCGCCGCTACCACCACCGCCGCCGCCCATGGGTGCTTTGCTGTTCATGATTGGATTCCGCTATTCAGTGAGGATTGCGTGTCGCGGGGTGAACCCGGACTTACGCCATCTCCCCCACATCCGCATCCGCGGACGGGAGGCTCTCATCGCGCGAGCGCTCGCGCCGGCCTCGGCCGGACTCGCCCTCTTCCTCGGCGCCCTTGGCCATCGGCGAGGGCTCGGTCACGGCCGCGCTCATCGCCACCACGAGGTGACGGAGCACCGCATCGCTGAAGCGGAACGCGCCGGTGAGTTCCCCGAGGGTGTTCTGGTCGCACTCGATGTTCATCAGCACGTAGTGTGCCTTGTGCACCTTGGCGATCGGGTAGGCCAGCTGACGCCGCCCCCAGTCCTCGAGACGATGCACCTGGCCGCCGCCGGTGCTGATCATGCCTTTGTAGCGCTCGATCATCGCGGGCACCTGCTCGCTCTGATCGGGGTGAACCAGAATCACAATTTCATAGTGCCTCATCTGTCCTCCTTACGGATTACGGAGCCGCCCTTCGCGAGGCTTGCACGGGTGCGGCAAGGAGAAACCGCGCGCCCACGGCGACGCGGCCCCCATGACGGGGGCGGGGGAGAATACTGGAACGGTCCGGGAACTGCAACGCGCTCAGGGGCCGCTCAGCCCCCGCGCTGGCGCAGCGCCTCATAGAGGAGCATCCCGGCGGCCACCGAGACATTCAGGCTCTCGACCGTCCCCCTGCTCGGCAGTCGCACCAGCAGATCGCAGCGCTGGCGGGTCAGCTGGCGCAGTCCGCTGCCCTCGGCACCGAGCACCAGTACCACCCCGCCGGTCAGATCGGTGGCCGAGGCGGGCTGAGGGGCCTCGGCCGCCGCACCGATCACCCACAGACCGGCTTCCTTCAGCAGCTCCAATGTGCGCGCCAGATTGGTCACCACCACCACCGGGGTCGTCTCGGCCGCCCCGGCGGCTACCTTGCGCACCACCGGCGTGACCTGCGCGGCGCGATCGCGAGGCACGATGACCGCGAGCGCCCCGCAGGCATCGGCGGTGCGCAGGCAGGCCCCGAGGTTGTGCGGATCCTGCACGCCATCGAGTGCGAGCAGCAGCGGCGCCTGTGCCGCGGCGAGCGCGCCGAGCAGCTGCGCCTCCGTCCAGGGGGCGAGCGCATCGATTTCGGCGAGCACGCCCTGATGCGCCGCGTCGCCGAGTCGCTGGCGCAGCGCCTCGGCCGGCACGCGCTCGAGCGGCAGCCCGGCGGCGCGCGCCAGCGCTTCGATCTGGCGGCCGCGCGGGTCGTCGCGCTCGACGGCCAGGTGAATGGCCCGGATGCGCTCGGGGCTGCGCTCGAGCAGGGTGCGTACGGCGTGCAGGCCGTACACGCTCGCCCGTCCGGCCGGGACGGTCGCACGGGCTCTGTCAGGGTTCTTCGGCAAGTTGCAGATCCACCAGACCTTCGATGGGATTGACGGCGGTTACGATCACGCGCACCTGTGCGCCGGTGGCGAGCCGCCGGCCGCTGCGCTGGCCGCGCCAGGCGTGCCCGTGATCCTCCAGCAGGTACTCATCATCGCGCAGGCTCTCCAGGTGCAGCAGACCGTCGACGGCGACCTCGAGAATCTGCACGAAGCAGCCGAACTCCACCACCGTGGTGATCAGGCCGCGGAACACCTGCCCGATGCGCTCGCGCAGGTAGGTGCATTTGAGGAAGGTGGCCACGTAGCGATCCGCCTCATCGGCGCGCTTCTCGAGCTTCGAGGTGCTCTCCCCGAGCACAGCGAGCTCCTGCGATGCGTAGCGCACGGCGCCCGCGGCGCTTGCCAGACCGAGCTGTGCCTTGAGGGTGCGGTGCACGATCAGATCCGGATAGCGGCGGATGGGCGAGGTGAAGTGCGCGTAGTGCGTGAGCGCAAGGCCGAAGTGCCCGATGTTCTGGGGCTGATAGATCGCCTGCGGCATGGCGCGCACGATCAGCGATTCGATGAACGGCCGCTCGGGCAGGTGACCGAGGCGCCGGGCGATGGCCTGCAGGTCCCGCGTAACGATGTGCTCGGGCAGATGGGCATCGATCCGCAGCGCCGCGAGCGTCGAGATCAAGCGCTCGAGCTTCTCCGCCTCCGGTTCCCCGTGCACGCGGTAGAGCGTCGGGCTGCTCGATTTGCTCAGCGCCTGGGCGACCGCCACGTTCGCCAGGATCATGCACTCCTCGATCAGCCGGTGCGCATCGTTGCGGCTGTGCAGCTCGACGGCGCGCACGCGCTCGTTCGGATCGATCACCAGACGCGCCTCGGGCGCATCGAAATCGAGCGCACCGCGCCGCGCGCGCGCTTTGTGCAGCGCCCGGTACACCTCGCGCAACACCTGCAGCGGCTCGAACAACTCACCGAGCGCCTCGCGCGCGGCCGGCCGACCTTCGAACAACGCCTCGTTCGCCTGGGTGTAGGTGAGGCGCGCCGCCGAGCGCATCACGGCCGGATAGAACCGCGCACTCTTCAACACCCCGCCGGTGCTCACGACCATGTCGGCGGCGAAGCACAGCCGATCCACCCGCGGCGCCAGCGAGCACAGATGATCCGACAGCGCGGTCGGCAGCATCGGGATTACCCGCGTCGGGAAATACACCGACGTGCCGCGCTCGAGCGCCTCGGTGTCGAGGGCCGTGCCCGGGCGCACATAGTGGCTGACGTCGGCAATAGCGACGATCAGCCGAAAGCCGCCGGCGTGCGGCTCGGCGTAGACCGCATCATCGAAGTCCCGCGCATCCTCTCCGTCGATGGTCACCAGGGGCAGCGGCCGCAGATCCTCGCGGCGCGCCGCTTCGGCCGCATCGACGGCCTCGCCCCACGCCTGTGCCTCGCGCAGTGCCTGGGAGGAGAATTCGTGGGGCAGACTGAAGCGGGCGAGCGCGCTCTCGGTGGCGAGCTCCACGGGACGATCCGGATCAAGCCGCCGCTCGATCCGCGCGTGAGGGACTTGCCCGCCAGCGCCCCGGCGGCTCAGCCGGGCGATCACCCAATCCCCGTGCCGCGCCCCGGCGAGCGCCTCGTGCGCCACCGCACAACGCAACTGCAGCCGCCGATCGGCGGCGGTCACCCAGGCGCTGCGGCCGGCGATCTCCACGGTGCCGAGAAACGCATGTACGGCATGCTCGAGCACTTGCTCGACCGCGCCCAGCCAGCGGTTCGAGGAATCGCGGGCGAGCCGCACGCTCAATCGGTCCCCGTGCATCACCCCGCGCATCTGCTGCGGCGGCAGAAAGACACTCTCTTTCAGGCCCTCGACGCGCAGAAAGCCGTAGCCGGCGCGGTGCGCACTGACCTGACCCTCGACCAGCTCCCCGGCCCGGACGCGCTCGGGCGCACCCGACTCGGCAGCGTCGGATCCGCTCCGCCGCGGGCGGGTGCCGAGTGGGCCCGAGCGTGCGCGGCGGGAATGCCCCTCAGCCGGGGCCGAGCGCCCGGAGTGCTGACTGGAGCCCGCCGCGGCGCCCCCGTGTTCGCGCCGCCCGTACTGGGTTCGACGCCCTTTTCCTTTGCCTTTACCTTTCAATTGACAGTTCTCGGTCCGGTGCGTAGATTTCGCCGCCTCGCTTCCCGGCCCGGGTGGCGGAATTGGTAGACGCACTAGTTTCAGGTACTAGCGGGTAACACCGTGGAGGTTCGAGTCCTCTCCCGGGCACCAATAATTCTTTTCTTTTCAATAACTTAATTCCAATGTTCGACTGATTTCCGAGGCGTCCTGGACGCTTCGGAGGTTTGAGCGCGGCCGAATCATTGCTTTTATTCTTCATCGGACCGCCGCGACATCCTAGCAGGGCTTGATCGGGGCGGTGCGGGGGAAATTCAAATTGCCGGCCCGCGCCTCATTCGCCTGAGCACCGTCCTTGGGCTGCCGCCCTCCCATGTCAAGCGCGATCGGTGCTCGTTTTTCGCGCTCGAGGTCGACGTCCCCGACAACTTTCACGCCGACCGCAACGACAATCGCGTGAACTGTCATGGTGGCCGGTATAGGCGAGATCGCCTTGGCGCAGCATCACCAGGCAGCAGACACGGCGCGCCAGGAGGGCTCACCGCAACATCCATGATGGATGTCTTGGCCCACCAAAACTTCCGTCCGCTATCAAAAACAACGGCGCAGCTGGTCAGCGACCGGATTCGACCGAGGGTGTGTGGAAACTCACACGCTGCAGTTTTGCGATGTCAATATTAGCCACGTGGGTTCGATTTCACCCTAGTTTTCGCCTCGAACGGAGCCGCTATCACACCCACGAGACGGCGCCTTCGCGTTTTCACACACCCTCGACCCGTTGCTGCCGGTCACGAACGGCTGCAATAGGGCGACCTATGCAGGGGTCACGATGCCCCAGACAAGCCTTCGGTACATATCGACATCGAAACCTTCAATTGGGTCCGCAGACGCTGCGGGCACTCCGAGCACAAACACGGAGGCTTCGGGTTCAGTAACGGAGCGACCCTTCCATCGCAATGCAATCAATAGTTTTCCAGATTCCCCTGCCGCACTCACAATCGGATTATCTAACTCGACGATACGCCTCAGCGGCATAAATTTCGCTTTCAGCGAGGCTGCCGCTTACAGGAAAGAGGGGACGCAAGGACTCGTTTTGGTCGGAATAGCTAATGCGGATGCGCATGCATCGACTCCAAATCTCTTTGGCAAGATCGACCTAAATCGAACTTATGCGAGCGCCTTCTTCAAGGAAGGTCCTTATTAGGCTCGGACGTGCAAGGCGACGAATCACGGTGCAACCACAACAGCTTCGCCAATGCAGCGTCCTTCCCAGAGAAAGAAGCGCCCGGCTTTTCGAAATACCGCGGCGGCCTCTTCGCCGGAAAGAAACACAAATCCGATTCGACGATGTTCCCCGGCACTCATGGGGTTGTCACCAAGCAGTGGCCATCCGTCGTACCCGACGATCGGCTGACTCATTGAAAGGACGCATGGGCATCCCCAGCCAGGCCGTATCTCGTGGCCACCAGACTCTGAAGGATACAGCGTAACGTCAGCTATCAGCTGCGATGACAGCGTCTCAAGGCGCTCGGCGCGAGATAATAGCGGAGGGAAAAGCGGTCCGCTCGAGGGGGCGCTCACCCCATGCAATTTACTGACAATCAGTGCAGCAAATTCAAGGTTGTGCACCCAGCTCGCATTGGAACTCGTGCCGAGCCCCATTTTCTCCACGCAAAGGTGATCTAGATGCGCTGCGAGTTGCTCGATCGTGCAACCGCTCTTCACCATCGAAACGATATGGGGCGCGTAGCTATCATACTCATCGGCGGGACCGACGGTACCTGGCTGGACGTTGATGGGGTCCCAGTGGCGCAGGATATCCGCGACCACGCTGATTTCCGACAATGCGGAGCGTTTGAGCACTCTTTTATCGCGCGCGGTCATGTCTGGACGCTCTTGCGATCACGATGGCGGATTGATTTTCATTGTCCGCTTGGTGGACGTCTATTCCGCCGACCCACGGTCCGCTACGGATTCGATCCGTGCAATCAGCTAAATGGGAAGCTGCCGGACTCGGACGGCGCGGTCGGTCACCGTGACGGCGGCGCCGTTCTTGATGGCGTCCCCTACTTCGTCCCAGATACGTTTCAGCAGCGAGGCGAGCCCGGGGCCACGCAGACCCTCGCGGCGTACGCGGACCACGGACGGGCCTATAGAGCCCGACACAGCAAGTATCGAATGAAAATCCGCATCGAGCGTGCAGACGACATATCCGTTGGCTCGAGCGTATTGCAGTATTTGCTCGTCGGGGGCGGAGCTAAGACCACATTCGACCACATGAACGGCATCCCATCCGTCCGCGCGGAGCAGCTCGACGGCGGAGCGTGGAAGCCCCTGGTCGAGCAGCACTCGAATCACGCGCTTTCCACCAGAATGATCTGATCGTCGAGATTGCGAGCGGCAAAGTCGAGAGCCTGCGCGATATCCTCGTCCTCAAGCTCTGGATATTCCCTCCTGAGATCGTTCCGATCCGGGTATAAGGCGGCAGCCTCGAGAACCCGCCGCACGGTCAGGCGCATGCCTCGGATGCAGGGTTGCCCGTTCATGATCGCCGGATTGATGGTGATGCGGTCTAGCTTTCGCGCCACGCGAGTACTCCGAAGATAGTCGTCGGTTCGGCCCGCCGACGCAGACGTGGCCGCCTCGAAATGAGTCGAACCGCATTTTACGCCGATAAGATCTGCAAGCTGATCAGGGTGGATCAGGCCGTACCAGGCCGTACCAGGCCGTCGGCTAGCGGGCTGGGTAGCTTTGAGGGTAACCCGCCCGACCGAATGGCCCAAGTACCTCAGCGCACAGGAGTTTTTATGCGCTTACCGGTACTCTCCCGGGCACCAAGAATTCTTTATCTTTTCAATAACTTAATTCCAATGTTCGACTGATTTCCGAGGCGTCCTGGACGCTTCGGAGGTGTGAGCGCGGCCGAATCATTGCTTTTATTCTTCATCGGACCGCCGCGACATCCTAGCAGGGCTTGATCGGGGCGGGGTGGCGGAAATTCAAACTGCTCTCGCGTTTTCGCGACTCTGGAATGTCGTAAAGTGATATTAGGTTTTCACTTTACCGGGCTGCACCATGGCCGCAACCGTCACTCTGAGCAGCAAGTTCCAGATTGTGATACCGCGGAAGGCCCGGGATGCGATGGGTCTTTCCGCCGGCGACGAGCTACTCGTGCTAAGCAAGCCTGACCGCGTCGTCATCGTCCCGAAACCGAAGAAGTTCGCCAAGCACATGGCCGGCCTCCACCGGGATGTGTGGCAGGGAGCGGAAGCCTATCTTAAGGATGAGCGCGAATCTTGGTGAGCGCGAGGTTTCCCGGCGGCCATAAGCGGATCCTGATCGATACCTGTGTCTGGATCTATCATTTAGAGGAGCATCCGGAGTTTGGCCCGCCGGCGGCCCGTGTAATCGAAAATCTCGAGGAAGACAGGTTTCGCGCAATCGCCTCAGAGCTGACCCTGCTTGAACTGACCGTACCGCCCCTGCAACTGGGCAGACAGGACGTCGCCGATGATTACGAGGTACTCCTCGATTACTTTCCACATCTTGAGCTCATCCCCATCTCGCGAGAGATTCTGCTGGATGCAGCGGCTCTGCGCGCGCGACATAAGCTGCGCACGCCAGACTCCATTCAGCTCGCCACTGGTCTCAGAGCAGGCGCAACGCTCGCGGTCACGAACGAAAATCTCTGGCAGTCAGCGCCACTGATCGAGACGGTGCTTCTGAATGACCTCGCGGAATCGCGGAGTAGTTGAGACTAAGGCGGTGGGCTGTTGATTTGCCTCCCCCGGGGGAGGCGCTCGCGCCGGAGAGCTACTTCGGCCACCCCGGACTGCCGAACCGGCTGGTGCCGGATGAGCACCTGATCGAGCTGTCGCGGCCGGGGCGAGGACGGGTGCCTGGCATTGAAGGCTCTGTTCGATGCGCTGGCGCCCACGGCCGGCCGCGCTGACACAGTGCTCTCGCGTCCGGCCGGCGGACGCACTTCTGCGCTAACGCCCATGGATATTGCAGAGACACTGGTCACGGAACTGCCCGAGGGAAGCATCGTGTCCGCCGAAGGCTCGACCTGCGGCGGCTCGTTCCTGCAGCAGTCCTACCGCGCCGAACCGCACACCGTAATGACCAATACCGGCGGCGCGATCCGCCAGGGCATCTCCTTCGGCCTGGGGGCCGCCATCGCAAGACCAGGATCGCGGATCATCTGCCTGTAGTCTGACGGATCGGCGTAGTCTACGCTGCGGGCACTCTGGACCCTCGCACGAGAAGGGCTCGACGTGACCGTCTCATCGCCGACCACCATCGCCATGGCATCCTGCAAATGGAATTGCGGCGCGCTGGGGCCGATCTGGAGCGCGACCCGGAGCTTCTGTCCGCTCTGTCGACGGCCCCCTAGAGCCTCCAGCAGATGGGTCTGCTCCCGCAAGCTTCTCGGCTGCGGACGAGCTCTCTGCTGGACGCGGGTTTGACACGGGAGGGGTTTGTCCGAAGTGCAATTGGCACTGAAAAATCACTCAATGCCACTCCTGCTAACAGTATTCACTGCACAACAACTGGTACCACGGCCCCGACGCCAAACCTGAATGCGCGCAAGGCAAAGCTGCGAGATTGGTGGACGCCTAACACACACCTCGCCCTCTGTCCGCTTCCGGACCCTCTACCGTCACGCGATTCGAGTGAAGTCGAACGTCCGCAATTTCAGTGAAGGAGCCACTCGACAGATGTCTCGCGGAAGGCAACCGAATTAGGACGACTTACCATCGCCCTTGTTGATACGGCACCATAGAAGGTAGGAGCATCCTACTGAAACCGCGGCCGCGGCCCCAACAGCACTGAGGCCAGGAGTCTTTATTAGACTTGTGGCAGCCATTACGACGCCAGCGAGAACGGCAAGCCTGTGAACCGACGTGCACTATGCCCAAGTCCGCGGGCGCACTCGCCCTGGCCCTGAGTCATGCTTGCGGCGGTAACGGATCCCGATGGCGAACGCGCAACAGCCCCGCAGAAATCACCGTGAACGCGCCGCCCATGTCCGGACTGTGCTGTTTGATGGCCTCGAGCACCATGTTCGCCTTTTTGGCCGCAGTCATGCCAGTCAGTCGGATCAGGACGACGCCCGCATGTACCTGCCGCTGCCGGAACACAAGCTCGCCGAAGTCCTTGTCGCACGTGAGCAGAAGGCTCTGCTCATCGTTAGCGGCCGCGAGCACTTCTTTGTCCGCCGCTCCGACGCCGGCTTCAGCAAAATATTTGACGCTGAAGCCGCTGGCGCGAAGCGCATCGACAATTGCTTTGTCTACACCTTCGTCCGCGACAAGGTTCATGCGGCAGACAGCGGATAGATGACATCCGCCCGCAGAGCCTGAGCCCCGAAGTCGATAGCAGCCAGGATCGCCGGGCGGGTCAGCCTCGGATGGGACTCTAGAATCTGCTCGATTGTCTCACCCGCTGCGAGTTTCTCGAGTATCTGTTCCACGGTGATCCGCGTCCCCTTGACGACTGGCTTTCCCATCATCACAGCGGAATTGCTCTCGATCAATGTGTTCATCGTGTAAATGCCCCTACTAGTCCCAGCGCAGCATAGGCCACTGGACCGCGGCCCAGATTTAATCATTATACGCGGGCATGGCCTACCACTCCGTCGGCTGGATCCATGGGCGGAATTGCGGGTAACTCGATAGGCGCGACGACCTAAGTGGCTGTTACCAAAGGGCTTCCGGATTGCGTTCGACGCCTCCCTCGGACACCAAGAATTCTTTATTTTCCAATAACTTAAATCCTGTTCTTTGATTGATTTCCGAGGCATCCGCGGACGCTTCGGAGAATGACTGCTTCCGGATCATTGCTTCTATTTTTTATCGGACAGCCGCGAAATTGCATCAGGGCGAAATTAGGGCGGTGCGGGGGCGGGGGGAATTCAAATGCCGCGCCGTGATTCTCGATCGGCCTGCCAGTCTCCTCACTCCCGTCGTAGTCCATTCCCCTTGCAATCATCTGGCGAATGGGCCCCGATAGATTTCCTCATTAGTCGAAATTACTCGCGAGTAATTTTGCCCACTAGCGAAATTAGTCGTGTGCTTTCGCAAGCATGGCGAGGATCACGCGTTACCTTCTGCCACAGGTCCGCCGGGATCTTGCGCAGAAGATGGTATTCATAGCCGGCCCCCGTCAGGTCGGTAAGACGACTCTTGCGCGCTCGCGGAACGGCGGTGCTGCCGGTCATCTCAATTGGGATGTCGCGGAGGATCGCGAGAGGATTCTCAAAGGAGAGCTGCCGCCCGGAAGGCTTTGGATATTCGACGAGATCCACCAGTACCGCCGCTGGCGGAAATATCTGAAAGGCCTATACGGCGGCCGTGGGCGCGGGCAGCGGATTCTGGTCACGGGCAGCGCTCGCGTGGATCTTTATCGCTTTGGAGGTGCCCCCCCTGCAGGGTCGCCATCATCTGCTACGCCTTCATCCCCTGTCAGTTGCGGAGCTGATTCGCGACCTATGCCGACTCGGAAGCGGCCAAAGAGCAGGATTTGATGCTGAACAAGGCACCATGCCGGCTCGGAAACATCATCGCCCTGCATGCGGCAGGCGACACTGATCGCTATTCAGAGTGATGCGGACCGTGCCGAGGCCGATTCGCTCGTCGATGGCGCGATGACACGGGCGATCCGATGGAACGCTCCACGCAGGCCTTGCACCGTGGGCGCGCTTACCCTCCGTCATGCCTGATTTCCTTGCTCCACCGCGCGCAGAAGTTGCTCGAAAAGTGCGGGCTGGGCTTCCTTGAGAGCCTTGCGCAGCGCCATCTCCTCGGCCGAGCGCCGTGCCGCGCGCGCCGCGATCCAGCGATACGCCAATCGATAATGCTCCTCGCCCGCACTCGCGCCCGTGGGCATCGCCGACGGCAACCGGCCCGCAAGCGCCGGCTCATCGAGCAACACCCAAGCGGGGAAATCGGCCGCGGTGAGCGCGTGCCCTCCATCCGGAAGCGCAGACGAGTCTTCTTCTGCCTCGAGAAAGCGCTGCCAGAGCGCATGCAGATCCGGGAAGTTGACCCTCTCGAGCGCTTCCGGCGCCCGCTCCGGCGCTTGCCAGCACAACTGGAACCACACCCACAGCACCTCAGTACGCCGCCGCTGCTTCAAGCTGCTCTCGATCAGTCGCAGAGTGAGCGGCAAGTGGAGCCACCACTGTGATTCCCTGAGCACGCTCACCCTGACTTCATCCCACGCCTGTGCCTCGCTCCACGCATGACTCGCGTGCAGCAAAGGCGCTTGCGGCACATAGGGGCTCGAGCGCAGCGCCTCGGCCAGGCGTCGCCACAAAGGCACCAGCAGATCCCTGGCGCGCGCGCCGAGCACCCGCCAGGCGCACGGCGCGACATCTGTTATGAATTCCAACTCCAGGCTGCAATCGGCGATCGGGCGACCGGAATGGTCGAGCGCTTCGAGCAAGCGATCGAACGCCGCCAGTTCGGGGTGATTCGGCTCCTTCGCGTAGAGAATGTCGAGCAGGCGCCCTGCTTCCACCGCGTCACCTGCGGCCATCGCGCGCGCCAGCCCGTTGACCAGCGAGACCACCGGATTGTCGAAGAAGAGATCCATCTGCAGCGCCGATTGCGCCGGCACATAGCGCCTCACGATGAGCGCGCTGAGGCGCGGGTCATCGCTGACCCGCAACGCGCCCGCGCCGATGGAGGTGTTCCGTGTCCTAGTGAGCTCCGTGGGCTGCTCGACCAGGCCGAGCGCACGCGCATAAGCGACCGCCTGCTCGAGCTCCTCGCGCACTGCCTCTCGGCGCCCCATCAACACCTCGTCCAGGCTGCCGACATCGCCTTGCCGCCACGCTTCATAGTCGGCGTAGAGGAGCCGCCCCGTGGCGAACAGCAGCTCCACCAGGGCAAGCGCGCCTTGCTCAAGGAGCAGCGCATCGATCTGCGCCTGCAGCTCACCGGCCATAGCGTTGCGAGGCCCCGTCTCTGAGTCCTCAGAGCCCCGCGTTCGCGAGTCGAAACTCACCGGGACACCCCTGCCTGAGCTACCGCCGTCCAAAATCGTTCCAGAGAATTTTGTCATGCCGTGAGCAGCCTCTCCAGATCGATCTCGGACAGCGCCAGAGGCGAACCTCTCCCACGACTGGCGAATATCCCTGCCGCGAGCGCGCGTTTCTCATCCTGCAGGGCGAGCATCCGCTCCTCGACGGTGTTCTGCGCGATGGGCTTGTAGACGAATACCGGCCGATCCTGGCCAATGCGGTGCGCACGATCAGTCGCCTGCGCCTCGGAGGCCGGATTCCACCAGGGGTCGTAGTGAATAACGGTGTCGGCGGCAGTGAGGTTTAGAGCCGTTCCGCCGGCCTTGAGGCTGATCAGGAAAAGCGGCGCGCCGCCCGACTGGAAGCGCCCGACCTGAGCAGCACGGTCGCGCGTCTCCCCCGTGAGCAAACAGTAGGGGATCTCAAGCTCGCGCACCTTGGTTTCGATGAGTCGCAGCATGGAGGTGAACTGCGAGAAGAGCAGGATCCGGCGCCCCTCGGCCGCGAGCTCCGGGAGCGCGGCGGCGAGCCAGTCGAGCTTTGCGGACGGGATCGTTTCGCCGGCGCCGCCCGCCGGGACGATCAGACGCGGGTCGCAGCAGGCCTGCCGGAGCTTCAGCAATGCATCGAGGATCGTGATTTGACTGCGCGCCAGACCCTGGCGCGCCAGGATCTCGCGCAGCCGGCGCAATCGGCGCGCATCCGGCAACTGATCATCGACTCGCTGCCGGACCAGTTGAAGCTGCCGTTCTATTTGTGGACGCGGGCGGCAGTGGTGAGCCTGATCGAGCGCGAGTACGGGGTTTCGGTGTCGCTGACCACGGTTGGTCGCTACCTGGCTGGCTGGGGCATGAGCCGGCAGAAGCCGGTGCGCGGGGCCTATGAGCGTAACGATGCGGCAATTGCGCACGGAATATCCGGCGATTGCTCGGGACGCCAAGCGCGAGAAGGCCGTGATTTACTGGGGCGATGAGATGGGCTTGCGCAGTGACCACGTCGCCGGTACGAGCTATGACCCGATGGGCCAGACGCCGATCATCCGGGCCACCGGACAGCGCTTTGACTGCAACATGATCTCAGCGATCACGAACCGCGGCCATCTTGCGTTCATGGTGTTCCAGGGCAAGTTTGATGGTCGGCTGTTCGTGCAGT
>DAIDUQ010000063.1:0-27340 GCA_027456605.1 Steroidobacteraceae bacterium
GATCTGCAGGATCACATCCATATCTTTCGTACCGCGATCCACACCATGGACGGCGGCGGCGAAACCGCCGACCACCGCGTATGGGATGCCGTCTGCGTTGAAAATATCAACAGCATCGAGCAGCAGCAGGTCGGATTGCCGCTTGCCAGTGGTTCTCATTTCTTGGCGCGCTGCGCCCGGAACTGCTTCCCGGCTTCAAGGAACCTCGCGAGCATACGCTGGTGAGCACGAAAGTCCTCCGCACGCTCGGCAGGACTCATACGACGGATCTCTTCTCGACGCCGCTCATGGAGCCAGTCGCTGACTGCGCTGGGTTGACGCACTGCGGAGCCAATCTCCTCCGGAGTGAAAAGCCTGGGGGTCGAGTTTCTATCGCTGCGCATGTCCACATGCTACCCAAAGTGGACACAACCTTCCCACGCTCACGTAAGTTATTGATTTTATGACAACCTCGATGAGGTTGCTCGGCTCACCCTGAGCCTCGCCATGACAAGCGGGGGTGGGGGGGGTGGTGGAGCCAGGCGGGATCGAACCGCCGACCTCTTGCATGCCATGCAAGCGCTCTCCCAGCTGAGCTATGGCCCCACAGAGTGGGCGGCGAAGGTACGAAAGGGACACCGCGCTGTCAAGGAGCAGTGCGTCCCTTTCGAAAGCGTCCCTCTCCGCGCGCCGTCTCCGCCTAGGTGATGGCGGCGCTGCGCAAGGCGGCTTCGATTCGCGCCAGTGTGCGCTCCCGGCTGAGCAAAGCCAGGGTCGTATCGATCGGCGGCGAGACCGCCGTTCCCGTCACCGCCACACGGACCGGCTGGGCCACTTTGCCGAGCCCGGACCCGCTGGCCGCGGCCAGCTCCTCGAGCGCCGCATGGATGCTCCCGGCCGTCCACTGCGTGAGCTGCACGAGGCGCTCGCGCACCTGCCCGAGCATCTGGCGGCCGCCCTCGCCCAGGTGCTTGGCGGCCGCTTTGGGATCGATCTGCACGGTGTCGGTGAAGAAGAAGCGACTGTTGCAGGCCATCTCCTTCAGCGTCTTCGCACGCTCGCGCTGCGAGAGGATGACCCCCTCGAGCAGGTTCTGGTCATCGCTGTCGAGTCCGATCCTGCGCAGCTGCGCACGCAGGTGCGGCACCAGCGTCGCGGGCTCGGCGCGCATCATGTGCTGCTGATTGAGCCACAGGAGCTTCTCCGGGTTGAACGTCGAGGCCGCCTTGTTGACGTCCTTGATGTCGAATGCGGCGATCATTTCCTCGCGCGTGAAGACCTCCTGATCGCCATGCGACCATCCGAGGCGCACCAGATAATTCAGCAGCGCCTCGGGAAGGTAGCCCTCCTCCTCGTACTGCAGCACGCTGACCGCGCCGTGACGCTTGGAGAGCTTCGTACCGTCCGGCCCGAGGATCATCGGCACATGGGCGTAGACCGGTGGCGGCGCGCCCAGCGCGATCAGCATGTTCATCTGCCGTGGCGTATTGTTGAGGTGGTCGTCGCCGCGGATCACATGCGTGATCCCCATGTCCATGTCATCGACCACCACGCTGAAATTGTACGTCGGGCTCCCGTCGGAGCGCGCGACGATCAGATCATCGAGCTCGGCGTTGCGGAAGGTCACTGCGCCGTGCACCAGATCCTCGACCACCACCGCGCCTTCGGCCGGGTTGCGAAAGCGCACCACCGGCTGAACACCCGCCCGCGGCTCGCTCCGCGATCGGCAGGTACCCGGATAACGCGGCTTCTCCTTGCGAGCGGTCTGCTCGGCGCGCACCGCATCGAGCTCCTCTTTGGTGCAGTAGCAGTGGTACGCCTGGCCCGCGGCGAGCATCTGTGCGATCACCGCCCGATACCGATCGAACCGCTGCGTTTGAAAGTACGGCCCTTCGTCGGCCGTCAGGCCCAGCCAGCTCATGCCCTCGAGGATGACCCGCACGGCTTCGCCGGTGGATCGCTCGCGATCCGTATCTTCCACACGCAGGATGAACTTGCCGCCCATGCGACGTGCGTACAGCCAGCTGTACAGCGCCGTACGAACACCACCCACGTGCAGCATACCGGTGGGGCTGGGAGCGAATCGGGTGACGACCGTCATGGGAATTTTCGACTGCGTTGAGGGCGGCGCATCGTATCAAGCAGGCGGCCTCCCCGCACCCCGCCGTCCGCGCCCCAGGCCCGTCAACGGGTCCCGCGGACTCGCGTTGAATGCTCATAGGGAGCGGCTCGGCCGGTATCGGTGCAGGTTCAGCACCCGTTCAGTGCGCCCGATCCAGGCTTCCGGACAGACGAATGAAGCGGAGAAGCCACATGAAGATCCCCTTTCTCAGGCGCGTGCTTCCCGTGCTGGTGCTCGCCGCGCTGCCCCTGGCCGCGCACGCCGACATGCCCTTCGGGATCTCCGTCGCCATCGCCCCGCCACCACTGCCTGTTTATCTCCAGCCCCCCTGCCCCGCGGTCGGCTACCTGTGGATACCCGGCTATTGGGCATGGAGCCCCGCGGGGTATTACTGGGTGCCGGGAACGTGGGCACTGCCGCCGCAGGCGGGCTTGCTGTGGACGCCGGGCTACTGGGGCTGGATGAACGGCGCTTACTTCTGGCACGCCGGCTATTGGGGACCGCGCGTCGGATTTTACGGCGGCATCGATTACGGCTTCGGATACGATGGCATGGGATTCGATGGCGGCTACTGGAACGGCGGCACTTTCTTCTACAACCAGGCGGTGGTGCGTGTCGACCCTCAATTCGGCGCACACGTGTACTTCCGCCGCCCCGCCTATCATCCCTACGTGGCTCGTGTCAGCTTCAATGGCGGTCCCGGCGGAGTGTTCGCGCGCCCGGACCGCGGGGACTTCCTCGCGGCGCGGGAACGGCGCTTCTCACTCACGAACCAACAGCGCTTGAATCAAAGGGTCGCATTTCACGATCGCAGACTGCGCGCAGACTTCAACCATGGACGGCCGCCCATCGCGGCCACCCAGCGGCCCGGGGTGTTCCACGGTCCCGGCGTGTTCGGGGCGCGGGCGCGCTTCGGCGCCCGTGCGCGATATCGCCCGCGCCTGCAGTACCGCGGGCAACAGTTCCGACGTCCGGCCGCTCGGTTCCAAGGCCCTGGAGTGCGCGCGCAGCGATTCGGCCCGCAGCGGCAGTTCCGCCCGCAGCCACGGTACCGCCCACAGCAATTTCACCCGCAGCGGCAGTTCCGCCCGCAGCGGCAATTTCACCCGCAGCAGCAGTTCCGCCCGCAGCAGCAGTTCCGCCCGCAGCGGCAGTTCCGCCCGCAGCAGCAGTTCCGCCCGCAGCAGCAGTTCCGCCCGCAGCAGCAGTTCCGCCCACAGCGGCAGTTCCACCCACAGCGGCAGTTCCGTCCGCAGCAATTCCATCCTCAGCCAGCTATAAGACAGGGATCCGCGCGGCGGCCTCCGCCACTGTTCCGTCCACACGGACCCGGCTGAGGCTTCGGGTACCCGGCGCCTGCGGCGGTTCCGTTACGGCCAGGTACTTTCTATAGAGACCCATCGCGCCGTCCGGAAATCCACTCCGTGGCCGCGGGATCTCTCTGGGCAGGCGATCTATCCGGCCGGCCGGGACGGACAGGCGAATATTCTGATCAATCGCGCCTCCCCCTGATTCGCGAGACCGCGGGCACGCGCTATTGCGCCAGAGACTGGAGGCGTCGGATCTGTCGTTCCAGCTCGCGCCGTGCATCCAACAGCTCGAGGGCCAGGGCCGCGCCGCTGACGTTGACCCCGAGATCGCGCATCAGCCGGCCCGCCAGCGCGAGGCGCGGCAGCGCCGCCACCGGAAGCTGCCATGGGCCCGGAGCGTCGCCTCGAAGCGAGACCAAGCCAAGCTCGGCGAACTCGATCAGCGCATCGAGATCGAGCCGACAGATCCGGCAGATCTCGACGGCGTCGACCCAATCGGCGCCACCCACCACGTCCACTCCACGGATCTCCACGACACTACCTCCTGAAATCGGCGCGCGGATCGAAGTCCCCGAGCTTGGCCCGCATGTCCGCGTACGCTGCGCGCGCCTCGGACGAGGTGGCGGGGGGTAGTACGACCTTGAGCTGAACGTAGGCATCGCCGGGCGGCTGGCCGGGCAGGCCGCGGCCCCTCAGGCGCAATTTCTGCCCGGACTGCGCACCGGGCGGCACCTGCATCTCGACGGCGCCCCCGAGCGTCGGCACGGTCACCGTCGCCCCGAGCGCGGCCTCCCAAGGCGCGACGGGCAGCGTCAGCGTCACGTCGCGCCCGTCCAGCTGATACAGGCGGTTCGGGCGCACGCGCACCTCCAGATACAGGTCGCCCGCGCGCCCACCGCCCGACGCCGGCTCGCCTTGCCCGGCCAGTCGGACGAGCTGCCCTTCAGTGACGCCCGCGGGAATCGTGACGCGAACCGTGTGCGAGCGCAGCTCCAGCGTGCCGTCTGATTTCAGCTCCGGCCGCTTCAACTCGAGAGTGCGCGCACCGCCCCCGAAGGCCTCCTCGAGATCGACGTCGATGCGGGCATGATGATCGCGGCCGCCGTGCTGCGCGCGCGCCCCGGCCGCGGCGAACGGGCTCGCGCCGCCGAAGAGCGAGGCGAAAAAGTCGCTGAAGCCGTGCTCCTCGAACACATGGGCACCGCCAGCGCCCTGGGGCCGAGTCCCACCGCCGAACTCGAAGCCGCTCGCCCAGTCGGGCGGGGGCCGAAACTGCTGGCCGGACTGCCACCCGCTTCCAAGCTGATCGTAGGCGGCGCGCTTTTCCGTATCCTTCAGAACCTCGTAAGCCTCCTGAACTTCCTTGAACTTCTGCTCGGCATCCTTCTCCTTGCTGACATCAGGATGATACTTGCGAGCCAGCCGGCGGTAGGACTTCTTGATCTCCTCGGCCGTGGCGGTGCGCGCCACGCCCAGGGTTTTGTAGTAATCCCGGTATTCCATGCGCGATGCAGCCCTCTTGAAAAAGGTTCAGCGGCCAGAAACCGGTGACATGGGGGCGCGCCGGAGGAAGCCAAGCCCCGGGCTTGAATCGCGAACCGGTGACCCCATCCAAACGGCATGAACGCCCAAACCCAAGCCGCCGATACGGTGATCGCGGCGTGCCCGCACTGTCACGCGCTGGTCCGCGTGCCCGAGAAGCGCCTGCGGGAACATCCCAAGTGCCCGCAGTGCAAAGCGCAGATCCTGACCGGGGAGCCGGTTGCGCTGGATACCGCCTCGTTCGCCGCGCACGTCGAGCACGCCACGCTGCCGGTGCTCGTGGATTTCTGGGCTCCCTGGTGCGGGCCGTGCCGCATGATGACGCCGGTGCTCGATCGCGCCGCGGCCCAGCGCGCCACCGGATTGCGCGTCGCAAAAGTCAACACCGATGAGCAGCCGCAACTCGCCGGACGCTTCGGGATCCGCAGCATCCCGACACTGATCCTGTTCCGCGACGGCCGCGAGCTCGCGCGCCAGCCCGGCGCGCTGGATGGCTCGAGTCTCGCGCGCTGGCTGGACCACGCCCTCGGCTGAGCGCACGTGCCAACGCCGGCGCGGCGTTCTCATGAGCCGCCGGTCGGCTGCAGGCGCTGCCGCGCGTGACCCTCGAATGCCCGCAGAATGTCGCCCGCCGCGGTGGGGGCCATCAACTCCAGCGAGCGTTGCAGAAAACGCGAGCGCAGCTCGATCTCCAGCAGCAACGCGACCCGGCTGCCGCCTGCGGGACTGGCCTCGAAGCACCACGTGAAATTCAAGTGACGGAACTGCGCATCATCGGACGTTATCTCGATCCGCGCCGGACGCCGCAGCAGCGCCTGAGTCCGAAACCGCAGACGCATGGGCCCGAACCCGACGCTCTGCATCGCTTCACACCGCTCACCGTCGCGCCGCTCGATGCGCGCTTCGATCCACCCCGGCAAAAAGAACGGATAGCCCTCGACATCCGCCGCCAGATCAAACAGGGCGGTTCCGTCGTAAGGCAGTCGGCGCTCGGCCTGTGTGCTCAGCATGGGCAGTCCCGTGATGCAATGCGCGCCGCGTACTCGATGATCTGTCCGTAGCACAGTCCCCCGTCATTGCAGGGCACCTGCTCGCACAGACTCACGTGGAAGCCCTCGGCGGCAAGCTCCTGGCACGTGAGTTCAGTCAGCAGCGCGTTCTGAAAGACTCCGCCGCCGAGACCCACATGCGTGATGCCCTCGGAACGCAGCGCCCGCGCCTGGGCCGCAAGGCCGCGGGCGATCGCGCGGTGGAACTCCAATGCCCGCTGTCCGACCGAGCCGTTCCAGTGTACCAGCTGCTCGATCAGGGATTGCCAATCAAGGCGCAGCACGCCCGCCGCGTCCCGGTACAGCCGGACCGGCGCAATCGGCCGAGCCCGCTCGCCGGCGGCTACCCCGCCGCGCGCGGCCGCCTCGAGCTGCATCGGTCCCTGCCCCTCGTAGCTGACTTCACGCACACCCAACACCAGGGCGGCGGCCGCATCGAACAGCCGGCCGGCGGCGCTCGTCCAGGGCGCATTGACGCCTCGCTCCCAGGCCTGCCGCACCAATGCATCCGGCTGAGGATCGGGCACAGGGACACCAATCTCCCAGCAGGCCCCCGCGGCGCATCGCCAGGGTGCGCGCGCGGCACGCTCGCCCCCGGGCAGGCGAAATGGCCGCAAGCTGCCAACACGGCGCCAGCAGCCCGGCATGCCGAGAAACGCCTCTCCGCCCCACAGCGTGCCGTCCTCGCCAAGCCCGGTGCCGTCCCAGGTAAAGACCAGCATCGGACCGCCCACGGCACTTTCACCCGCCACGGCCGACGCGTGCGCCTGATGATGCGGAATGCATGCAACGGGCAGACCACTCTCATGGGCCCAGCGGCTCGACGCGTAATCCGGATGCGCGTCGCAGACCACTGCGGCGGCCCTGACGCCGTAGAGACGCTGCAAGTCCTCGACCACCTGCCCGAAGATCCGCACGCTGCGCGCGCTGCCCATATCGCCGATATGCGGCGAGAGGACCACCCGATCCTCCCAAGCGAGGGCGACCGTGGCTTTGAGGTGCCCGCCCGTGGCGAGCACCGGATGCTCGAGCCGCTGCGGGAGCGCGAGTTCGAGCGGTCCCAGGCCGCGTCCGATGCGCAGCACGCGCGCGCGACCGAGAACGATGCGCACCACGGTGTCGTCGGCTGGCCGGGCAATCGGCCGATCGTGGTGCAGGACGGCGTGGACCATGGGCGAGAGGTGGATGCGCGCCGCGATCACTTCAGTGATCACCGGCTCGCCGCTGACGTTGCCGGAGGTCGCGACCAGCGCGCGCGCGGCATCGCCCAGCAACAGATGATGCAGCGGACTGTACGGCAGAAAGACTCCCACCTCCGCCAGACCCGGCGCAACCAGCCGCGAGAGCCGCGCGCCGGCGCGCCGTCGCGCCAGAACGATCGGCCGCGCCGGACTGAGCAGCCATTCGGATTCCTGCACTGACAGATCGACGTCGCCGCGGAGCGCGGCCAATCCGTCGATGCCTTGCTGCGGATAGATCACGGCGAGCGGCTTGTCCGGCCGATGCTTGCGCGAGCGCAGCCGGGCCACCGCCGCATCGCTCGTGGCATCGCACAGCAGGTGGTAGCCCCCGACGCCCTTGACGGCCACGACTCCTCCGGCGAGCAGCAACTGCACGGCACGCCGCAGAGCCGCCTCCCCGCACAGCCCATATCCCGGCGAGGACTCGCTCTCGAGCCAGACCGACGGACCGCACTCGGGACAGGCCACCGGCTCGGCGTGGAAGCGGCGGTCGCCGGGATCACGATACTCCGCGGCGCAGCGCGGGCAGAGCGCGAAACCGGACATCGTCGTGTTGGAGCGGTCGTAGGGCAGCGCCTCGATCAGCGTGTAGCGCGGCCCGCACTGGGTGCAGTTGATGAACGGATAGCGGTAGCGACGGTCGGCTGGATCGCCGAGCTCAGCGAGACATTCCGGACAGGTGAACGCATCGGCCGGCACGAAGATCCGCGCCGGTCCGTCGGCGGCGCTCGCGAGAATCGCAAACTCCGACGCCTGCGGCGCCGCGGCAGCTTGCGCATCGATCAGTCGCGGGCGGGCAAGCGGCGGGGCGCTCGCGAACAGCTCGTGCATGAACCGCTCGAGCGCCGCGGGCGAACCGCTGACCACGATGTCGACTTCACCGCGCAGGTTGCGGACGCTGCCGGCAAGCCCGAGCGAGCGCGCCAGCCGGTAAACGAACGGCCGGAACCCCACGCCCTGCACACGGCCACCGAGCCGCAGCCGCCGCGCCCGGGGTTCGCCGGGAACGGCCGCGCACGACGCCGCCTCAGACTCCGGCGTGATTGACGACGGCGGTCTGCTCATCACCGGTAGCCGGTTCCGCCAACGGGCGCGGGTCCGCACGACGCGTCGCGAGCGCGCGCTCGAGCCATGCGCACCACGCTTCCATGCCCGCGCTCGTGCGGCTGGAAAGCCGCAACACCGGCGCCTCGCTCGCGAGCGCGCGCAGACCCGCCTCGGCGCGCGCCGGATCGAATTCCGGCAACAACGGCAGCAGATCCGCCTTGGTCAGCAGCAACAGATCGGCCGCGTGGAACATCACCGGATACTTCTGCGGTTTGTCGTCGCCCTCCGGGACAGACAGCAAGATCACATCGAGGTGCTGGCCGAGGTCGAAGCTCGCCGGGCAGACCAGGTTGCCCACGTTCTCGATGAACAGCAGGTCCAGCCCTTGGAGCTCGAGATCATCGAGCGCGCGGTGAACCATGTGCGCATCCAGATGACACGCGCTGCCAGTGGTGATCTGCACCGCCGGCACACCCTTGGCGCGAATACGCCGCGCGTCGTTCTCCGTGGCCAGATCCCCTTCGATGACCGCGATATGCCGGCGCCCCGAGAGGGTCTCCACGGTGCGCTCCAGCAGCGAGGTCTTGCCCGCGCCCGGAGAGGACATGAGGTTGATGGCGAGCACGCCGTGTGCGTCGAAATGCTCGCGGTTATGAGCCGCGAGGCGGTCATTCTCGCCGAGCAGATCGCGCAACACGTCGATCGACTCGACGGCTCCGCCCGCGCCGTGATGGCTGTGACGCGCGGGCTCGCCGTGGGTGATTCCGCAGCCGCAATCCTTACACATGTCGAGTCTCCCGGTTGGCCGGCCCGCCATCCGCGCCGGCCGTTACGGCTCGCAGCGGCACGCGCCGGCGCGCGAGCACGGTACGATGCCGGGCCAGATGCAGCGGCGTGCGGGACTTCGCCACCTTGTAGATGAAGTTGTACCGGGCTACGTGATAGCTCGGATCGAAGCCGTAGAAATTGCGCTCCATGCGCGCGAGCTCCTCGCGCCGGTACGCCTCGAGGGGCTTCGCCCGCTCGTCCGCCTCGCGCCGCAGGCGCTTGGCGGCGATTCGCGGCTCGAGGGAAGGGTCGGCCGCAAGCGCGCGCGCCGCCGCACCGATCGCCGTCAGGGCGTCCGAGGCCTCGGCCGGCAGCAGCCGGTCGACCAGGCCCAGGCGCCGGGCCTCGGCGACGCCCATGGGCAATCGCCGCTGCATGAGCCGCTGCGCCCCTTGCACACCCACCCGCCGCGGCAGCAGATAGGTCCAATACTCGGAGCCGTAGAGGTTGCCCATGTCCTTGTAGTGGGGATTGAGCACGACGCCGGGCACCGCCCATACCTCATCCGCCGCAAGCGCGAGAAAAACTCCGCCCGCGCCCGCGCCCCCGCGCAGCGCGGCGATCACCAGCCGATCGCTGGTCAGGATGATGTCCCGCGTCAGATCATCGATGGCATTGATGTTGCGCCAGGACTCGTCCGCGGGACTGTCCGCCGCCTCGATCAGCCCCAGATGAATGCCGGTCGACCAATAATCGGCCCCACCGGCCAGAACCAGCACACGCGTGGGGCGCTCGAGACAGCGCGCATAGGCGGCCCGCAATTGCTGGCACCGCTGCGTGCTCAGCGCCCCGTTGTAGAGCTCGAAGCGCAGCACGCCGACCGGCCCGTCCTCCGCGTACCGGATCGGCGCGTAGCCAGGCGCCGCCGGCAAGGCGGCGCTCTCGGCCGCAAACACCCGCTCGGCCGGAAGCTTCAAGCCCGCGACACCGCTCCCGGCTGCCGCGTCCTCCGCGCGTACGTGACCGATCCAGATCGCGCCGTCGCGGGTCGCCCGGGCGAGCGCACCGTCGCACCGCGCAAGCATGCTGCCCGCCGCGCCACCGAGGCCGGCGGCGGGCTGAGCATCGAACAGCCGCACGCGGCGGCCGAACAGCTCGTCGGCGACACCCGGGAAACCATCGGCGCTGCGGATCTTGCCCAATACCGTTTCGGTGTCATCGCGGACCCAGTCGATGCGCCGGTCCGCCAGACGACACACCGGCCGCGCGCGTCCGCTGACCGCCGGGTCGGCCGGATCTGCGCGCCGCGGCTGGAAGTCTCCGGAGTCGATCCGCTCCAGCGCCTCGAGCACCGCTCGCACGGCGGCATCGGCGATCTCGCGCCGGTAGACGCTCGACTTGGTGTCAGCGCGCAAAGCGCACGGAACGCTCGCCCAGACCGGTCCCGCGTCGAGCTGCGCCTGCGCCTGGAGCACCGTGACGCCCCACTCGCGCCGCCCCTCGAGCAGCGCCCAATCCAGCGCCGACGGTCCGCGATCGCCGAGGATCCCGGGGTGGACGATCAGACAGCGGCGGGTCCGCCAGAGCGGCTCGGGAATCGGGCGTTTGAGCAACGGCGCGAGCACGACATCCGGATCGAACAGCTCGACCGCCTCGCGCGTCACGGCATCGTTGATGTCCAACTCGACGGAGACGCGATGGGCGCGTTCCTCGAGCTCGACGAACAGCCTCTGGGCGAGGCTGTTGAAGGAATGGGTGAGCAGCAGAATGCGCATCGGAGGGCTCAACAGATCCGCGGCAGCTGCTCGCCGGCGAGCCAATCGACGACTCGCCCACCGCCGAACCCCGTCGTCATCTGCACGAAACGATGCTCGTCCGCGACGGCCTCGCCGATGAGCGCCGCATCCGCTCCGAGGGGATGGGCGCGCATCGCCGCGAGCACCGCCCCGGACGATTCGGGCGCGACGAAGGCCACGAGCTTGCCCTCGTTGGCGACATACAGCGGATCGAGGCCCAACAGTTCGCAGGCGGCCGCGACCGCGGGCTTGATCGGTATGGCCTGCTCATGCAGCCGCACCCCGACACCGGCCTGCTGGGCGATCTCATTGAGCGTCGCCGCCAGTCCGCCGCGGGTGGGATCACGCATGGCGTGCAGCCCCGCGCCCCCGGCGGCGACCATTGCCGCCACCAGCGTGTGCAGGGCCGCGGAATCCGACTGCAACGCGGTCTCGAAGCGCAGATCATGCCGGCACGACATGACGGCGACGCCGTGATCCCCGATCGAGCCGGACAACAGTATGTGATCTCCCGCGCGCACCCGTTCGACCGAGATGTCCGTCCCGGGCGGCACCACGCCGATTCCCGTCGTGCAGATGAACACGCCGTCGGCCTTGCCGCGCTCCACCACCTTGGTGTCCCCGGTCACCACGGCAACCCCGGCCTCCCGCGCCGCCGCCCCCATGCTCTGGGCGACACGCGCGAGATCCGCCAGCGGAAAGCCTTCCTCCAGAATGAAGCTCGCCGACAGATAGCGCGGTAGCGCGCCGCCCATGGCGATGTCGTTGATCGTGCCGTGCACGGCCAAGGACCCGATATCTCCCCCGGGGAAGAACAGCGGTGAGATCACGTAACCGTCGGTGGTCATCACCATGCGTCCGGGCTCGACGTCGAACGCCGCCTGGTCATTGCCGCGGCGCAGCCATTCGTTGTCGAGAGCGGTATGGAACACCTGTGCGATCAGCTGCACCATGGCGCTGCCGCCGGCGCCGTGCGCGAGTTCCACCCGGCCGGAGCGAACATCGAGCAACCGGCGCAGCGGTCGGCTCATTGGCGTCCCTTCGCCGCGACTCCCGCGTCCCTCGACTGAGGATCGCGAAAGCGCTTGTAGGTCCAGTGCGCGGCGCACGCGCCCTCCGCGGACACCATGCATGAGCCCATCGGCGTCTCGGGCGTGCACACCGTGCCGAAGAGCTTGCAGTCGGTGGGCCGCTTCACGCCGCGCAACACCGCGCCGCACTGACATCCCGGAACGTCGCGCGCGGGAAGGTCTTGCAGCGCGAAGCGCCGCTCGGCGTCGAACTCGGCGTAGGCGCTCTTCAAACGCAGCGCGCTGTAGGGGACCTGCCCAAGCCCGCGCCACTCGAAGCTCTTGCGCAGCTCGAAGAGCTCGGCGACATCGTCCTTGGCGTGCTCGTTGCCTTCCGGACGCACGGCCCGCCCGTACTGGTTCTCGACCTCATGGCGCCCGTCGTTGACCTGTCGGATGAGCATGAGTATCGCCTGCAGCAGATCCAGCGGCTCGAACCCGGCGATGACCACGGGCTTGGCGAACTCCTCGGCGAAATACGCATAGGGCGCGCTGCCGATGATCGTACTGACGTGCGCGGGCCCGATGAACCCGTCGATCCGCACCCGCCCGAGCTCGCGCACATCGGGGCTCTCCAGGATGTTCTGGATCGCCGCGGGCGTCAGGACGTGATTGCAGAAAACGCTGAAGTTCTTCACACCGAATCGCGCGGCGAGCCGGATCGCCAGCGCCGTCGGCGGAGTCGTAGTCTCGAAGCCGATCGCGAACAGCACGACCTCGCGCCGCGGCTCGGCCCGGGCGAGCGCCACGGCATCGGCGGCCGAATAGATCATGCGCACGTCGGCGCCCACCGCCTTGGCCCGCAGCAGCGACACGCCCCGCGAGCCCGGCACGCGCAGCATGTCGCCGTAGGTGCACAGCGTCACTCCCGACCGCTCGGCGAGCCGGATGGCGGTGTCGATGCGCGCCACCGGCAGAACGCACACCGGGCAGCCCGGCCCGTGGATCAGCCGCACCGAGCCGGGCAGCAGATCCTCCAGTCCGTAGCGGGAGATGGCATGGGTGTGCCCGCCGCAGAACTCCATGAAGTGATAGCCGCCGGCGCCGCCGGCCACTTCCGCCGCGACGCGATCCGCGAGCGTGCGCGCAAGCCGGCCGTCGCGATATTCGTCCGCGTGCTTCATTCGGCCGGTCCGCCCGCCGCGTCCACGGAAAGACCGGCATCGGCGGCCAGCCCGCGCAACGTCGCGAGCATCTCGGCGGCCCGGTCTTCGTCGATCAACGCCATGGAGAAACCAACATGCGCGAGCACGTACTGTCCCGGCTGGGCCTCCGGAGTGTAGGCCAGACTGATTTCCTTGATGACGCCGCCGAAATCGATGCGCGCGGTACGCACCAGGGGATCGTCGCCGCAAACGCTGACAATTCTGCCGGGTATCGCCAGGCACATGCGCCACCCCTCGAGTCACACTGACGGCCTACCGTGCCGCAGCGGCGCGGTCTCTTGAATACGTACCTGTGCGGATTCGCCGGGCAATCGTACGTATCGACCCGCACAAGTCCGTCCGGGATGCTGCCGCAAATGAACGCACGGCGTGTCGGCGCACTCTGTTGGATGACGGCCATGGCCGCCGTGGCGTTGCTTCTCGGGCCGGCGGCCCGGGCCGCCCCCGCGGGCGCGGCGCCGATCCCCAACACCGAGTGCCTCGCCTGTCATGCCACCGGCGTGATGGGTGCGCCGAAGATCGATCCGCGGGTGCTGGCCCATTCGGTGCACGCCTCGCTCGCCTGTGTCAGCTGCCACGCATCGATCAAGGGAATACCGCATCCGCCCCGGGTTGCGGCGGTCGAGTGCGCGAGCTGCCACGTGACCGAAGGTCGGGCCCTGGCCCACGGCGCGCATGCCCCGCCGATGACGCCGGAACCGGCGGCGAAGGGTGCCGGCCGCGCCACCCCCACCTGCATCACCTGTCACGGCACGCACGATGTGCAACCGGTGACCCATCCGCCGTTCCTGAGGCGCGTCACTCGCACCTGCGCCGGTTGCCACGCCCAGGCCTATCGCTCCTACATGAGAACCCCGCACGGCCAGGCGGCCGCGCTCGGGATGAAACGCGCCCCGACCTGCATCAACTGCCACGACCCGCACCGCGCGCTGCCCCCGTCCAACCCGGGCTCACGCCTCTTTGCGCGCAATCGACTCGCGACCTGCCGGAGCTGTCATGCCGGAGCCACGGCGAATCTCACCGACTTCGATCCGCATCCCCGGCCGGACGATCCGCGCCGCTCCGCCCTGCTGACCGGCGTGCATGACTTGATGCTGGTGCTGCTCATCGGCGTGTTCGGCTTCTTCGGCCTGCACACGCTGCTGTGGCTGCAACGCAGTTTCGTCGGCCGGCTGCGCGGGGAGCTGCGGCGCGTGTCGCATTTCGGCGGTCCGCACATCCAGCGTTTCACCGTGGTGGATCGGCTGACCCACCTGACCGTGATCCTGAGCTTCATGCTGCTGGCCCTGACGGGCCTGGCGCTGATGCATCCGCGGACCGCCTGGGCGCGCGCCATCACCGCCTTCTTCGGCGGCCCGCACACGATGAGCATCGTGCACATCGTCAATGGCGGGATCACCTTCGGGTACTTCTTCTTTCACCTGTGCTACCTGGGCTACCGCGTGGTGGTGAAAAAGCAGCGCTATCGCCTCCTGGGGCGTGATTCGCTCGTGCCCAACTGGAAGGATATCGTCGATATCGGGCGCAACTTCCGCTGGTTCCTGTATCTCGGGCCGCAGCCGCGCATGGGCCGCTGGACGTACTGGGAGAAATTCGATTACTGGGCGGTGTTCTGGGGCGTGGCGATCATCGGCGTTTCCGGGCTGATGCTGGCCGCGCCGGTGTATTTCACACGCTTCGTTCCGGGGATCGCGCTGAACGTCGCCTTGGTCGTGCATTCCGAAGAGGCGCTGCTCGCGACCGGTTTCATCTTCATTTTTCACTTCTTCCACAATCACCTGCGGCCCGAGAAGTTTCCGATCGATGTCTCGATTCTCACCGGCCGGGTGCCGCTCGATCGGTTCAAGGAGGAGCGGCCGCTGCAGTACCAGCAGCTGGTGGACGAAGGCCGGCTCGAGCGGTCGATCGTGCCGGCGCCCTCACGCTTCATGACGGCCATCAGCGTGATCTTCGGGTTCGCCGTGGTGATCACCGGTATGACGCTGATCCTGCTGGTGATCTTCGCCGGATGAGCGGCCCGGAATGCGCCCCATCCCCTCTCGTGACGCAGGTTGGGAAAAGTGACACCCATCAAGACAGTGGCGCCGTACGGGGCGCGGCGTAGGAGTGAATGAAGATGACGACGCCCACTCATACAACGCCCGCCGAGCCGACCGCCGCCGCGCTCGGCGGCGGCTCGCTCGCGGCACGGGCGCGGCGATTGGCGCTCGCGACGCGGCCGGCCTTTGCGCCCGCATCCCTCGCCTCGGTGGTCATCGGCAGCGCCTGGGGCTATCGGGTCGCCGGACGGATCTCCTGGAGCCTGGCCCTGCTCTCCCTGCTCGCGACGCTGTGTGTTCATTTGGCCGCGAACGTCCTTAATGACGTCAGCGATGATCTGTCCGGCGCCGACCGCGGCAACGAGGCCCGAATCTTCCCCTACACCGGCGGCTCACGCTTCATTCAGAACGGAGTGATGAGTCCGCACGAGATGACACTCTGGGGCGTAACCCTGCTCGCCGTTGCGGCGGTGCCGGGCCTCGCGCTGGTCGAGCTGCGCGGGCCGGGGGTGCTCGCCTTCGGCCTGGTCGGGGTCGCCCTCGGCCTCGCCTACTCCCTGCCGCGGATTCAGCTCGTCGCCCGTGGCCTCGGCGAGGCGACCATCGCCGTCGCGTTCGGGGTTCTGCCGGTGGCGGGCGCGGCATGGCTGCAGAGCGGGCGGCTCGACGCCGCCAGCATTCTGATATCGGTGCCCGTGGGCTTGTGGGTCGCGGCGATTCTGCTGATGAATGAGGTGCCCGACCGGGAGGCCGACGCGCGCGCCGGGAAGGCCACTCTCGTGGTCCGGCTCGGGATGAAGGCCACGCGACGCTTGTATATCGCCCTGCAGGGCGGGGCCTGCGCGGCACTGATTCTGGCCGCGGCCCTGGGCCTGATCCCGGCCTGGGCCGGCTTCGCCAGCCTGCTGCTGCTGCCCGCGGCGTGGCGCGCCGCCAGCGCGATCACCGAGCCGCCCGAGACCGCCTCGGTGCGCCGCGGCATCCGCGCCACACTGAGACTACACATGGCCGGCTCGGCGCTGCTGTTGGTCAGCGTGTTGGGCTCGGCCTTCGTCCACTGAGCCGCGCGCGGGAGAGCCCCATGAATCGACAACAGTGGTGCCAGCAGCTCTTCGCGAGCATCGACGGCAAGCGCACCCGGGAATTCGTCAGTTTTCTCACGCCCGATGCCCGCTTTCGGTTCGGCAGCGCTCCCGCCGCGGAGGGCGAGACCGCGATCGCCCAGGCGGTGGATCGGTTCTTCGCCAGCGTCGCGTCCCTCTCACATCGCGTGCTCGACCTGTGGGAGATGCCCGGACACGTCATCTGCCGGGGCGAGGTGCGTTATCAGCGGCTGGACGGCACGAGCGTGCAGGTTCCGTTCTGCGATGTCCTCGCGCTGCGCGGCGACAAGATCGCGCATTACGAGATCTACCTGGACCCGACCCCCCTCGCTTCCGATTGAGCGCGCCGCTGCGCGCTCCTGCCGCACCGGCGCCGCGGCAGCGCGACCGTGGGTCGCGTCAGCGGCCGAAGCGTCGGCATGGCGCCGGCGCAATGTGCCCGGGGCCTGCACCGGTCCCGCGCCGCGCACGTATGCTACCGGCCGCCCGCCTTGATGTAGGCCACGAGCGCGGCCAGCTGCGCGGCGCTCAACTTGCCCTGAAACGGCGGCATCATCGTGGCGGGCCCGAGCGCCTTCTTCGGCTCGAGAATGGCCTCCTCGAGCCGGTCGTCGGAATCCCCGACATAGCTCGACAGCGGCTTGGCCATGCCGCCGGCCGCATGGCACATGACACAGCCCTGCGAGCTCGCCAGTGCCTTGCCTGCGGCCGCGGGCGTGGCCGCCGACGCCAGGGCCGCCGAGGCGGCAAGCGCGAGCCCCAGTCCGGAAAGAATCAGACCTCTCATGCTCATGCGGGAATCTCCTCTGCTATTGCCTCAACCGGTACAGGAACGACACGCCGACCAGATCCACGCCGTAGCGATACGGCTGCACTCCCAGGGCGAGCAGTTGCGGCACGGTGGCCGGATAGACGTTCTGCAACGCCCAGTCATTGGACCCGAAGTTGGCCCGCTCGTAGCGCAGGCGCAGCGACAGCGCCGCGGACCACCGGTAGCTCGCGTCGACCTTGACGGTGTCGAGCGAGCTGCCATTCTGGGGAAATCCTCCGTAGCCACCCACGCTGTCGAGCGACATGTTGGCGCGCGAAGCCGCGTAGACGTAATCGGCCCGGACGTGCCAGCGCGTGCTCACGGTCCACGTACCGCCCGTGCTGGCGGTCCAGAAATATTCGCCCTCGCGCGCCTGCCAGACGATGTCGGCGGGGATCTGCAGGCCGTACTGCCCGGTCTCCAGGTGCTGGTAGCTGCTGTCGACATACAGGCTCCAGGGGCTGGCGGGCGACCACTCCAGCGTTGCGGAGAGCTCGCGCTCGCGTGCATCGCTCAGACCGAGCCGCGACAGCCGATACGCGTCCGTGGCCGCGGTGCCCTGCAGCGAGAATGCGACCCGGGCGGTGATGGCCCAGGTGCCCCGGACCGTGAGGAACTCCCGATCGCGGGGCGCGTAATCGTACGCCAGCAGCTGCGGATCCTCGCCCGCCGGCAGGACGGCCGGATCGAGCGCCGAGGCGTCGCGGCGCGAGCTGCCCCCTTTGACCGTGACGCTCACCGCCGCCACCGGCTCCACCGTCGCCTGGCCCCACGCCTGCAACTGGCTGAGCGAAGTCAGGACTTGCAGGGGGCCATAATGGGTGTGGCCGTACTCCCCGCCGACGCTCAGCCGCGCCCAGCGGAACAGCCGGTAGGACGCGCTCCCGGTGAGCCGCACACGATCCTCTCCGTAGCGCGGCGTGACACCGATGCCGCCCGCCAACGTGTCCGTCACGATGTAGGGAATCGCCAGCACCGCGGTGTGATCGTCATGGCCGTCATAGGTGGCCCGACCGAGCAGATCGAGCCGAGCCAGCGGCCGCAGCGCGAGCCCCAGCGCGTAATGTGTCAGGTCGATATTGCCGGGAAGCGAACCGGACAGCGGCGCCGGGCCGCCCGGGAGCGTGCTGCCGGGAACGAACGTCCCCTCCTGGGCGAGGCGGCCGAGGGAAGCGAGCCAGCTGAGCATGCCCGACCAGATCGGCAGCGCCACTTCGCCCGAAGCCGACGCCTCCTGCAAGTCGTTGTCGGGCGGAAGTGACAGCAGTCCCGCCGTGGAGCCCGGCACGAGGGGCTGATAAGGGTTCTGGAACAGCAGCGCGTCCGGCTTGTCGTCGAACCAGGAGCCTTGATAAGCGATGCGCACGCTGGCGCCGGCATCGGCCCACACCGCGCCGGCGCGCACATCGTCGGTCTGGTAATCGATCGGCTCCGGCAACTGCACCGCCTCGGTCAGAAAGCTCGCTCCCGTGGCGTCGGTACCGGTCCGCTCCGTATGGCTGAGCGTGCCGAACAGCGTCCAAACGCTGCTCGTGAAGTATCGTCCGCTCAGAGTCACCGTGCGCCGGTCGGACTCGATGGGCACCGGCTCGAGGTCCGCCTGCAGGGCGGTCATGCCCGCGGTGGCATTGGCCGCCACCCAGCCGCCCGGAAGCAGCAATCGACCGTTCCCGGCGCTGCGGTACGGGGTTTCGGCGTCGTCATAGCGGCGCAGCGGCTGCCCCTGGTAGGTGACATGGATCTCGTAACGGCCCTCCTGACCCGCCGTCACCGCGATGCGCCGCGAGGCAAGACCCAGGTGCCGCGCCTCGAAGTTGCCGTAGGCCCCGTCCCGGGTGCGCCAGCGACCCTGTGCGCCGGCTTGCACGTACGCGCCCGGGTGATCGATGCCGCTGTAGCGTCCGGAGGCGAAATTCGCGCCGTTGGCATAGATCACCCCCGCTTCGACCTTCGCCTTCACGCCTGTGTAGAACACGCAAAGCTTGCACGTCCAGGCGCTGGTGTCGGGCCGGGGCGCGGCGGCGCGCACCGCCGGCGCCGCAAGCATCGCCGCCACAGCCAGGGCGATCATCGACGCGGGACGCGCTCCGCGGTGCGGCACGGGCGAGGCATCAGCGCCTCGCGGTATCGAGCTCCCCGGGGACATGCTTCCTCCTAACGCATCAGGTCCTGTCCCGCCGGACTGTTCGAGCCGTGGACGCGCGAGTGGCAGTTCACGCACCCGCCGATCAGCAGATAGGGATTGGGCATGCCGGCGGGCAGCCCCTGCGGGCCGTACGGCACGGACGGATGGCCGGCGAGATCATGACATTGCTGACACAGGATGGGCGTCGGCTCTGTGAGCAGCGCCGGCACGACCGAGCCGTGCGGCGCGTGGCAGTTCAGACAGTCGTCGCCGACCGGCTGATGCGGCCACAGGAACGGGCCGCGCATCTCGGCATGGCAGGCGGTGCAGGTCGCGTTCACCGTGCTCTTCACGAGCATGTCCGCTCCCAACGAGCCGTGCGGATCGTGGCACGACGAGCACGTCATCGTTCCCTCGGGCACAGGATGATGAAACGGCTCGCGGAACCGCGCGACGACCGCCGCGTGGCACTTGGCGCAGACCGTCGCCTCGGTGGCCCGCATGCGCACCGGATCCGTGGCGCCGTGGATCTGGTGGCAGTCGGCGCAGGTGACATCGTTGGCGGCATGCGCCCCGGTGAGCCACGCGTGCTGAACGTTCTTGTGGCAAGCCAGGCACATCGCGTTCTGTCGGGCCGCGGGCGTCGGCGAATGCGGTCCGAATACCACGATGCCCGCCGGCTTCATCCCGAACGCTTTGACGTGCGCCTCGCCCGGTCCATGACAGGCCTCGCACTGCAGTCCGCCCGGTCCAAAGGGACTTGCCGGGTTGTCGGGCTGCGCGTGCGGACTGCGGAAGATACCCATGACCCGCGCGTTGGTCCGATGACAGATCAGACAGGTATCGGCGCCCTGCGCACTGTAGCCGAGCGCCGTGGGCGAATGGCTCGGCACGCGGGGCACCGGCGGTCCGGCGGGCGCCGCCGCGCGCGCCGGCCCACCGGCCGCGAGCAGCGCCAGCACGGCCACCGCCGGCGCGATGAGCGACCAGGACCACAGGGTGCGCAGGCGCGTGGCTGTCATGAGAGCGGCTTCCCCGGCTCAGTCACTGTTGTTCGGGAAATCCGCCAGGTCGTGCATGACCGCAACGTCGGCTATGCCACCCGGTCCGTGGCACAGCGCGCAGGTCTCGACGCTCGGTGAGACCAGCGCCCCCGTGGCCGTCTTGCCCGCCGCGAAGTTCCCGCCGTTCTGGATCATGTGCTCCTCGGCCGTCTGACTCGTATGGCAGCTCGAGCAGATCGCGGCGTTTGGCGAGATCGCCACGTCGTCGGTGAGCGTCGTGCGGTTGTTCGACTCGATGGTCGGCCCCTGCAGTTGCGCGCCACTCACCGGGTAGTACGACTTGTTCACGTGACAGGCGTTGCAGTCCGCGAGATTTCCCGGAAAGGCGACATCGAAGGTCGTCGGCCGGGCGCCGTAGCTGCAGATCGTCAGCCCGTTCGGGTAGCGCGGATTACCGCTCGCATCGACGGCGCCGGAGGCGTGGATCTCATGGATCAGCACCGCGAAGTCGATCGACTGCTCGGGGTTGGCGCCGGCGGTGCCGAGCGCAGCGCACAGGCCCGAAGCCGCCACATGCTGTCCGGCATCCGTGGCGTCGGGATTGTGGCAGCCCTCGCACAGCTCGATGTCGTCGGTTCGGTTCTGACCATGCTCGGTCAGGTGGTAGTGACAGGCGTCGCACTTGGTGATCGAGACCACCTGCGCGGGCGCGACGGCCGCGGCATCGGTGATGGGAAAGTCTTGCGTGACTCCCGGGATCCCCAGCTCCACGTCGGTCGTGGCGCTCCCGCTCAGGTCGGGCAGCGCCACGACCGCCCGGCCCTCCACCGCCATCTGCCCCGAGCCGGTGGCCGTGATCGGGATGGGCACCGGCGAGACGGCCGTGAACGTGCCGTTGCCGTTGTTCGCCACGCCGGCGCCCAGGAAGTTGATGGACACCGGCTGATTGGGCGTGCCGCTCGTGGCCGTGGCGCTGTTGGTCCCGATGTTCTGAAAGCCCGTGGTCGGCCACGCCATGTCGACCGTCAGAGTGGCCCCGGACAGCTGGAAGGGCCCGCCCGATGCGAGGATGTCGTAGGGCGAATCATTGTTCTCGGGGTCGATGACCTCCAGGGTCACCGACGGAGTGTCCCCCGGCGAGGTATTCGCGACATTCACGATCTTGAAGGCGAACTTGCCCGCGGCGGCATCCACCCCGAGGGTGTGCGCGGCGGCCACCTGCAGCGCGCCGTTGTCGAGACCCGAGGTCGGACCGTGACAGGTTGAACACTGCGCATCGGTCGCGACGATCCCGCCATGACCTTGCCCGGTCGCAAAATCGATGTTGTCGTGACACGACGCGCAGGTGGCGGCGGTGATCAGCGTCTGGTAGTCCCCGGACTGCGGGGCATCGGGATCGTTCGGCGCGTGGCAGGTCGTGCAGAATCGGGTCCCGGACCCGGACACCGTGCCGTTGTTGTTGCTGAGATCAGACTGCGGATAGACGACGTCGCTGAAATCGTTGATCGAGTTCCGGTAGCCGAAGATATAGTAATGCGTGCCCGCCACGACGCTCGGCAGATCGACGCCCATGTGGATCTTGTGAATCATCACCGAGAAATCGAGCGTGTTGCCGCTCGCGGGATCGATCGAGCTCGGATTGTGGCAAATGACGCAATACTGCACGTCGGTGCGCGCGCCGCCGTGAAAAGCCAGCTGCTGATGGCAGGCCAGGCACTGGGCGTCGGATACGGCGTCGTTGGCATCGAACCCCGTGGTCGCGCCGCTTGCCGGAATGAACGTGTACACCGGGCTGTTGGCCGCGGCGAGATTGCGGATCTCGAGGCCGACGCGGTGAACATAGCTCGGATCGTAGGTCACGACCGGATCGGTCTCGATGTCCTTCTTGAACTCGTATTGATAGCTGCCGTTGCCGTTGTCGACGAGCGTCCCGGCGGTGCCGGCCTCGGTCGTCGCCTGCGGCTCGGCCACCGTACCCACCACCGGGTCGGTGGCCGTCCCGGCGGAGGCGGGCACGGGCTCAACCATGTTGTAGAGATAGGACTGCCATTGGGGCCGCAGGAGCGGCGCCGGGGCCGGCAGCCCCGGATAGGCATTCAGCGGCACGCCGGCGGGCACGAGCCGGGCGATGGCGAAACTGACATCGGCGGCGGGCAGACCCGAGAGCGGCTGGCCGTTCTGATCGACGAGCGTGAAATCGACAACCGGCTGTCCCGACGATGGAATCGTGACCTGGGTGATGGTCGCGGTGATCTTCGTTGCGGTGCTCACGTCGAGCGCGCTCACCGTGCTGCTCGGCCCGGGCGGACCGGCGGGTCCGGTCGCGCCCGCGGCGCCGGCGGGGCCGGGTGCGCCGGCGCTGCCCGCACACGCCGCGAGGAGCGCCACGGCGCCCAGAACACCCAGTCTTCCCATCAGGCGGCCGGCCACCCAGGTTGCCGCACGGACCTTGCCCATTCGCGTCTCCCACGTCGCGCCTCGGCCGACCACGGCTGAGGCGTCACCGGGCAGCGATGCTAGCGACCGGCAACAACCCGACGCAGTACGGAGTTTCCGAAAAAAGACGCTCGAGAGGGACGAGTCCGGCGCCGGACGGCCGCCGGGAGGAATCTATGTTGCACCGGCGCCGCGGACCGCGGGCCCGAGGTCCGCCCCGGCGAGACGCTGCCCCTCGGAGCGAATGCGCAGGCGCATCTCGTCACGGAAGGTATTCACCGCCGTGAAGAACTCGGTCATCATCACCATCCAGCAGTACATGCCGCGCTCGGTCAGACGGATCGCATCGGGGTCGAAGCGTATGGCGCCGATCAGGCGCATGGCCGCCAGCTCCGGCGCCATGCGCCACCAGAACGAGCGGCCGTACTTCGCCGCGATGAACGCGTACGGCAGAGACAACCCGAACAGCCGCACCAGGAAGTCGTAACGCATGCGCTGTTTGAATGTCAGGATTTTGCAGTCCGTTATGCCGCTTTCCCCGGCCGCGATCCGCTCGCGATAGCGGTTCAGCGAGAACGTGGTCGAATATATCCGCCCACCGACATAGCTGAATGCCCCGCTGCCGACACCGACGTATTCGTCCTGCTGCGTGACGTATTCATCGATGGACCGCGGTCCCGATCCAGGCGCGGCACGCGAGAAGCACCATGCGGACGACGGTTCATAGGCGGGACGCAACCGCTCGAGGATCCGGGCGTAATACTCGAACGCGCGCCCGGGATCCGCGATCCCGAGATTCTTCTCCATGGGTCGCGCCGTGGACGTGGACGTCATGAGCGGATAGAAGGACACCTGGTCCACATCGAGGTCGCGCACGATGGCGAGGTCGCGCTCGAGGGACTCGCGGCTCTGTTGCGCGAAATTGAAGATCATGTCGACGTTGAGCGTCGGGAAGCGGCCCCGGGCCGCGGCCAGCCGCGCGGCGATCTGCGCGCCGCTGCCGTAGGGCTCGTAGCGCTTCATGGCGCGCAGCAGCGCGTCATCGAAACTCTGCACACCGACGGACAGCCGGTCGAGGCCGGCGCTTTGCAACACATCGAGCACGTCCGGCCGCAAATGATTCGGGTTTGTTTCGACCGACAGGGTGCGGATCGGCCAGCAGGCCCGGATCAGCCGCAGGGTCTCGCCGAGCTCCCGGGGACTGACGGTCGGTGTCCCGCCGCCGACATAGACATCCCCGAAGATGAAGCCGCGATCACGGTACAGGCGGATCTCGCGGCGCAGCATCTCGAAGTAGACGCGCGCTTTGTCCTCATGGTACCGAACGCGCTGAAAGGAGCAGAACGGACAGAGCGACTCACAGAACGGGATGTGCACATAGAGCTGACAGGCCGCGCTCGGCGCCGCGATCGGCGCGGCCGGCACCGAATCGTCGAATCGCGTCACGATCGCGAACTCGCGGCGCAAAATGCGCATGAATGGCGCTTTGAACCAGGGCGCGCCTGCGCGCCATTGAGTCATGGTCAGACCGTCCGCTCGATCCGCGACCCGTGTCGATGGCAAATGCTCCCACGCGCCGCGATGGCGTTCTGTGCGTATCTTTACCAATGCCCGAACCCGTCACGGGCTGTCGCGCACGCGCCGGAATGGGCGTAAAATTGAATTTCGTTACCGAGATCTGGACCGATTCGAAATCGCGATTGCGACCCGCATCGGCAAAAAGGGTATTCTCTGCCGGGGACACCTGCGCGACGCGGCGGATTTGTCGAGGCTTGCCACCAATCCCCGGACGGTGCCGCGCAGAACGGACATGCGGACAAATGGCCGCACCGCCGAACCCGGTTGCCGCCAATGGGAGGACGCGACTCGTCATGCGCTTGACGCCGCCTGAGCTTGCGCATAGTGCGCTGGAAGCGGCTCCAGACGCGATGCTCGTCGTCGACGCCGAGGGCACCATCTGCTTTGCGAATCGGCAGGTGTTCGCCCTGTTTGGCTACGCGCGCGAAGAGCTCCTCGGCCTGCCGGTCGAGACCCTGATTCCCCAACGGTTCCGCGACCGGCATCTGGCGCATCGCGGCGATTACATGGCGCGCATGCGGGTACGGCCCATGGGCCAGAATCTCGAGCTCTACGGGCTGCGCCGCGACGCCAGCGAGTTCCCCGTCGAGATCAGCCTCAGCCCGGTAGCCGACAACGACCCGCCGCTCGTGGTCGTGGCGATTCGCGACGTGAGCGAGCGGCAACGCGTGCAACGGGAGCTGATAGCGGCGCGAGCCGTGGCCGAGGACGCACGCAACGTCGCGGATCTGGCGCGCGAGAGCGCCGACCGCGCCAATCAGGGCAAGAGCCGGTTTCTCGCCACCGCGAGCCATGACTTGCGCCAGCCGCTGCAGGCGCTGGCATTGCTGAACGGCACCCTGCGCCGCACGGTCAGCGACCCGCTGGTCACCGAAGCGATCGCCCAACAGGAGCAGGCCATCGGGGCGATGTCGCGCCTGTTGAACGCCCTGCTCGATATCAGCAAGCTCGAATCGGGGAGCGTGCGGCCGGACATCACCGACTTCTCCGCGGCGCGCATCTTCGAGGAGATGCGCCGCGAGTTCTCCAGTCTCGCGACACGCAAGGGTCTCACCCTCGAGGTCGATGCGACGGACGCCTGCATCCGCAGCGACGCCTCACTGGTCGAGCAAGTGCTGCGCAACCTTCTGTCCAATGCCATCAAATACACCCGCAACGGCAGCGTGGCGCTTGTCTGCCCGCTCGCGGACGAATCGATGGTGCGGCTCGAGGTGCGCGATTCGGGTATCGGAATCTCCGCCGATCAGATCCCGCTGATCTACGATGAATTCTATCAAGTCGGCGTCGCCACCAATACGACACGCGACGGATACGGCCTGGGCCTGGCGATCGTCAAGCGCATCGTCGCTCTGCTCGGGTTGAAGATCGAGGTGCACTCGCAGCCGGGCCGAGGCTCGACCTTCGCGCTGCTGTTGCCGTCGGCCGGTCGACTCGCGCCCGCGCCGGGCGCGAGCGAGGATGGCGCCGCCGCCGCGCCTGCCGTCGTGCACAGCGGTCAACCGCGCATCCTGCTCGTGGAGGACGATCCGAGCGTGCGCGATGCGACGCGGATGTTACTGAAAATCGAGGGCTTCGCCGTCACGGCGGTCGGCTCGCTCGAAGAGGCCCTGGACGCGTTCGCCACGCACCGCCACTTCGATCTATTGATGACGGACTACCACCTGGGTCCGAATCAAACCGGCATTCAGGTGATTGCGGCGATGCGCGAGCGTCTCGGGCCCCACTTCAAAGCGGTGCTGGTCACCGGCGACACATCGCCAATGATCCGCAGCATCGCCTCCGATCCAGATCTGCGCGTTACGAGCAAACCCATCCGCGCCGAAGCCCTGCTGCGGCTGCTGCGCGAGCTGCTCCCGAGCGACGCGGACCAGAAGACCCGTCGCAGCGGTTGAGCCGGCGTCTGGACCGCCGCCGGGCGCGGCCGCGCTCGCGCCGGAAGCTTATGCGGCGCTCCTGCCGACAGGGTGAATGCCCGCGATTTCCGCCGCCGCGGCGGAAAACTGCCGGCGATACAGGTCCGCATACAGACCATCCGCCTCGATCAACTGCGCATGCGTCCCTCGCTCCACGATCCGTCCGTCATTAAGAACCAGTATCTGGTCGGCGCGGACCACGGTAGACAGCCGATGGGCGATCACGATGGAGGTGCGCCCGGCGAGCGCCCGCTCCAGCGCGACCTGGATCGCCGTCTCGGACGCCGAATCCAGATGCGCGGTGGCCTCATCCAGAACGACCAGATCCGGCGCCTTCAACAGCAGCCGCGCGATGGCCAGACGCTGCTTCTCACCGCCGGAGAAGCGGTAGCCGTGCTCGCCGACCATGGTATCCAGACCATCGGGCAGCGCTTCCACCATGTCGAGGATCTGGGCTGCGCGCAGCGCCGAGCGAATATCCGCGTCGTCGGCGTCCGGTCGCGCATATCGGAGGTTTGCCCCGAGGGTGTCGTGAAACAGGTGCGCGTCCTGCGTCACCACGCCGATCCGCGCCCGGAGGGATTCCAGCCTCGCCTCACGAACGTCGATGCCGTTGAGGCGCACGGACCCGGCTTGAGGGTCGTAGAGGCGCGCAATGAGATGAGCAGCATGCGCGCATGCGGCGCGGCGACCCCGACCGTTCGCCGGATGGTGGTCCATTTGATCTTCTGTGGGTCGCGGCCGGCGGTGGACCGCGAAGCGCTCAGCGACTCGGCGGCCATTCGGTCTCGAGCAATCTCATCAGCGGCACCGCCGGACCGCTGCCGAGCGGCCCGACCCCGGTTGCACGGTTGCGCGCAATGCGGGGCATGAGGCCCGCACCCGCCGGCGCGGGATCGACTCGGAGTGTGGTGTTTGGCCGCTCAAGCGTCGTTGAGAAGTTTGCGCGCGGCTTCGACCCTGTCCTCGGGCACGAGTAGCTGGACGCCGCCGATTCCGCCTTCCATGCCAATGCCGACACCCACCACCACCGCCGGTATCCCGGCCCCTTCCAAGGTAATTCTGGCCAGATCCGCCTCGACTTGCGTCGGAAAGGTTCTAATCACCTGCATAGGACGGAGCCTCCAGCGTGGCATCGACGACTGCGCGGAAATCACGCTGCCGCCGACTCGACTATAGTCGGCAAGACCGCGGTGTCAATGCTCGACTCCCGGCCGCCGGACGTCGACATCGACCGGCAA
>DAIDUQ010000064.1:0-28140 GCA_027456605.1 Steroidobacteraceae bacterium
AATCTCGTGCGGGTCGGCGCGGCGCTCGTGGTCGGCGCGTTGCTCGCCAATGCGGCCGTCGCAGGGGCGCGGCCGCACCAGAAAGTGTTCACTTTCGGGATGTCGCCGGCGGTGATGAAGGCCTCGAGGCAGGAGAGAAGGCGCGAGATGCGGCTACTCGGCATCACCATACTGCGCAAAGGGAAGAACGCGATCTATCCGAATCGTCCGAATTTCGCCAATTACGATGAAGCCAAGGCCAATCCCTATCCGCATCTTCCGCCGCTCATGACGTTGCGCAACGGAACCCAGGTCAAGACCCTGGCGCAGTGGCGCGAGCGTCGCGCCCAGATCAGGGCGCTGTTCGCCGAGTACGTCTACGGCAAGAAGCCCAAGGATGTTCCGAAGGTCACCTGGAAAGTCGCAAGTGTCCATGACGAGAAGGTCTACGGAGTTTCCGCCATCGTCGAGCATCTGATAGGCCGGGTGGACAACTCGAGGGACCCGGCCATCACGGTCGACATTCCGGTCACGCTCGCGACGCCGGCGGCGGCCCGGGGCAAGCCGGTGCCGGTGATCATCGGGGACATCTTCATTCATCCATTCTTCCCCGGCATGAACGGGCATCACGGACCCTACCTGCATTTCCCGGGCACGAGCATGTGCATCGCCGTCGGCCCGCCCACCGAGCCGGCGGCGCAGCAGCTGCTCGAGCGCGGCTGGGGGTTCGCCTCGGTCGATTACGATGCGGTGCAGCCGGATAACGGCGCCGGTCTGGTCAAGGGCATCATCGGCCTGACCCATCGAGGCAAGCCGCGCAAGATGGACACCTGGGGTGTGTTGCGCGCCTGGGCCTGGGCCATCAACCGCACGGTCGACTATCTCGAGACCGACCCCGAGGTCAATCCCCATGAAATCGGCGTGATGGGTCACTCGCGCGACGGTAAGGCGGCGCTGCTGGCGCTCGCGGTCGACCCGCGCATCGCCGTGGGCTACATCTCGTCCTCGGGCAAGGGCGGGGCGGATCTCTATCGGCGCAATTACGGTGAAAACCTCGGCAGCCTCGCCTCACCGACGGAGTTCCAGTGGTTCGCCGGCAATTTCCTGCGCTATGCCTCCCCGGGCTACACGGCCAACGACATGCCGGTGGACAGCCAGGAGCTCCTCGCCCTGGTGGCGCCCCGCGCGATCTTCATCGGCGCCGGCTCGCTGATCATGCATCCGGCCTGCGCGATTCCGGGCGATGCCTGGCAGGACGCGCGCGGGATGTTCATGGCGGAGGCTGCAGCCAGTCCGGCGTGGAAGATGTACGGCGAGAAAGGGCTTGGAACACACACGCCGTACCCGCCGCTCGACACGATGGTCGGCTCCAGATACGCGGCGTTCCGCCGGCAGCCTTACGGCCACACGCCCGCGCCGAACTGGCCGTACTTCATCCAGTTTGCGGCGCGTGTGTTCGCGACCAGGAAGTGAGCCGCGGCTCTCGGACCGCGGCGCGGGCGATGGGGGACATGGGGTCGCGCTGGGGAAACATCGCGCCATCGGGCCGTCGCAACGTCGTTGCGCGTCGCTTCGGGGCGGTGTGGACTCGGCGCATCGAGGCGCCGGGAGACGCACGACGCGTCACCAACACGCTTTCGAATCGAGACTCTAGGTTGTATAGTCGCGCGAGCAAAGACGCGCGAGGGAGTATGGTGATGCGTAAACGGGTGACATGGGTGACATGGGTGCTGACGGCGCTCGCCGCGCTGGGCGTTTCGCTCTCGGCGATGGCCATGAAACTTCCCTCCAGACCGCGCAAGACGCACGCGCCCCTCGCGCTCACCGCTCCGGCCTGGCAGTCCGGCACGTATTGGGCCAACTTCGATCACAATTTGCTGGTGGACTTCGCCGACCTGGCGCACTTCCGGGCGGCGGATCGGCGGCTGGGTCCGCCGGCGCCGGGCACCGACCGGGTCGTCTTTCTCGGCGATTCGATCACCGAGGGATGGAAGCTGCGCAAGTCCTTCCCCGGCAAGCCCTATATCAACCGCGGCATCAGCGGGCAGACCACCTCGCAGATGCTGCTCCGTTTTCGCCAGGACGTGATCGACCTTCATCCCAAGGTGGTCGTGATCCTCGGGGGCACCAACGATCTGGCCGGCAATGCCGGTCCGGTGACATTGCGCCAGGTCGAGGGCAACCTGGAATCCATGGCGCAGTTGGGCAGGGCCAACGGTATCGCCGTGGTCCTGTGCTCGCTGCTGCCGACCGTTCATTACTGGTGGCACCCGCAGGTGCCCGATCCGGCGCACCGTATCGCCGCGCTCAACCGGTGGATCCGGGCGTATGCCGCGAAGCACCATGATGTCTACGTGAACTACTACGCCGTGATGAAGAACGCCGCGGGGGGGTTGAAGCACTCTCTGAGTCCGGACGGCGTCCATCCGTCGCCGGCCGGCTATGCGGTCATGGCGCCCCTGGCTGAGGCGGGTATCGAGGCGGCATTGAAGCGGGCGCACCGGTGAGTTCGGGGAACGGCGCCGAAGCGCGCCGATAGCGCTGCGTTCCCGGCGCCTGTGGTGAAGCGCTTGCCGGCGATGGACTGCCGGTTGAGCGCCGTGGTGGCTCGGGCCTATTGCGGCAATCCCGTACACGCGGCGGTCCGGTGCGTACTTGTGCGCCGGATGTGGCGCGATCGATAATTTTTCGAGTCGATCGGCCGCAGATCCCCAGGGGAGATCCCATGCCCGAAATCGAATGCGTCGGATGCGCTGACGGGCGCTCCACGGCCGCCGTGGTGTCCCGCACGCAGCGCGGCGGTGCGCGTCGCGATGGGCAGGCGGCAACTCGATGAGCGCGGATCGCGCCGCCCAACCCACCGGGAGCGCGGGAGCGGCGCTCGAGGCGGCGACGCCCGCGACTGCTCTGGGCCTGACGCGCGAGGAGGCCCGCCGGCGGCTCGCGCAATACGGTCCGAACGCCGTACCGGAGACCGAGCCGAGCCCGTGGCTGCGGGCGCTCGGTAAATTCTGGGCGCCGATTCCGTGGATGCTCGAAGCGGCGGTCCTGCTGCAGTTCATGCTGCACGAGTACCTCGAGGCGGCGGTCATCGCCGTGCTGCTGCTGTTCAATGGCGGCCTGGGCATGATCAAGGAAGGCCGCGCGCGCGCGACGCTCGAAGCGCTGAAAGAACGGCTCGCGCTGAACGCCGTGGCGATGCGCGATGGACAGTGGCTCACCCTGCTCGCGACGGATCTGGTCCCGGGCGATGTGGTGAAGCTCTCTCTCGGCGGCATCGTGCCGGCGGATGTCGTGCTGCGCCAGGGTGACGTGCTGCTCGATCAGTCCATGCTGACCGGAGAATCCCTGCCGGTGGAGGCTCTCGCCGGCGTCTCCACCTACGCCGGAGCGCTCGTGCGCCGCGGCGAGGCGGTGGCGGAGGTCACCGCGACGGGCGCCGCGACGAAATTCGGCAAGACCGCGCAGCTCGTGCGCATCGCTCAGAGCCCGAGCTCGCAGCAGCAGGCGGTGATGCGCATCGTGCGCAACCTGGCGCTGTTCAGTGCCGCAATGGTTCTCGTGCAGCTGGTGTACGCGACCGAGGCGCACATGCCGGTCGCGCAAGCGATTCCACTGATCCTCACCGCCGTGCTGGCGGCCATTCCCGTCGCGTTGCCGGCGACGTTCACGCTCGCCTCGGCCATCGCCGCCCGCACGCTCGCCGCGCGCGGGGTGCTGCCCACGCGCCTGTCGGCGATCGACGAGGCGGCGAGCATGGACGTGCTGTGCTCTGACAAGACCGGTACCCTGACGCGGAATGTGTTGGCCGTGACCGTCGTATACGCCGCGCCCGGGTTCGATGCGCCGCAGGTGCTCGGTTGGGGTGCCCTCGCCAGTGCCGACGCGGGACTCGATCCCGTGGACACGGCGATCCGCAGCGCCGCGGCGCAGCGTCCGGCGAGCGGTTTGCCGGCGCGCCTGCGCTTCGTGCCCTTCGATCCGGCGCAGAAGATGTCGGAGGCGCAAGCGCGCAACGCGGCGGGTGAGACGCTGCGGATCGTCAAAGGGGCCTTCAGCCGCATCGCGGCGCTCTCGCCGCCCCCGTCGGACATCACCGCGTCGGCGCAAGAAATGGCGAGCCGCGGCGACCGCGTGCTCGCGGTGGCGGCCGGGCCTGCTCAGGCGCTCTCCTGGGTCGGCCTGATCGGATTGAGCGATGAGCCTCGTGCCGATGCCCGCCAGCTCATCGCGGAATTGAAGTCCCTCGGCGTGGACACGGTCATGGTGACGGGGGATGCCGCGCCAACCGCCGCCGTGGTTGCGCGCGCCGTGGGGATCGAAGGGGCCATCTGTCCGACCGGTCCGCCGCCGCAGAGCGCGCGGTCAGGGGATTTCGGGGTCTTCGCCGGCGTCTTCCCCGAGGACAAGTTCAAGATCGTCCAGGCCCTGCAGCGGGACGGGCGTACCGTGGGCATGTGCGGGGATGGCGCCAACGATGCGCCCGCACTGCGTCAAGCCCAGATGGGCATTGCGGTCTCGACGGCCACTGACGTGGCCAAGTCCGCCGCTGGCATCGTGCTCACCCGGCCGGGTCTTGGCGGAATCGTCGAGACCGTCAAGGCCGGACGCGTGGCCTATCAGCGGATTCTGACGTACACGCTGCGGTCCGTGACGGCGAAGATGACACAGATGCTGCTGCTCACCGTGGGCCTGTTGCTCACAACACGCGCCATCCTCACGCCGATGATGATCGTCCTGGTCATGATCGGCGGCGATTTTCTCGCCATGTCCGCGACCACCGACAACGTGCGCGCCTCGCCGATGCCGAATGCCTGGCGAATCGGGCAGATCACTCTCGCGGGAATCGTTCTTGGGGTCGTTGCCGCCGTGTTTTGCAGCGGCGTCGTCGCCGTCGCCCACTTCCATTTCGGCTGGGTCGCCGATCACGGGCTGCGTACCCTGGCCACCGTGACTCTGGTGTTCGTCATCCAGGCCACCTATTTCGTGGTGCGCGACCACCGCTGGCTCTGGAGCTCGCGGCCGAGCGGCTGGGTGGTCGCCTCTTCCGTGGTCAATGTTCTGAGCATAGTGCTCATGGCCGCCTACGGCTTTCCGCTGCACCGGCTTTCCTGGCCGGTCATCGGGCTGCTGTTCGCGGCAACCGCGCTGTTCACGCTGGTTCTCGACCTGGTCAAACGACTGCTCTTCGCGCGGCTGAATTTCGCCTGACAGCCTCCGCCGCGCCGGTGTCGAGGAACCCTTCCTCGCGACAGCCGGCTCCCCTGTGCGACGCTCGGGATCCGCGCTCCCGCCGCGCCGCGGTGGCGCGGCTTCGATGACTCGAAGCGGCCGGTACGGCATTCGGGGATAATCCGCCAGCGGGCGCGGGGCTCGCGGCGCCGCAGATCCGGCGGGCGGGGGCTGAGCGCATGAAATTGATCCGCAAGTTCACGGCCCTGACCCGGGCGCAGCGCCACGCGTACTTCGCGGCCCTCGGCGGCTGGACGCTCGATGCGTTCGACTTCTTCATCTTCATCGTGTCGCTGAAGGCGATCAGCACCGACTTTCGCACCAGCCTCACCGCGGTCGCCTTCGGCATCACCCTGACGCTGGCGATGCGGCCGGTGGGCGCGCTGCTGTTCGGCTGGCTGGCGGAGAAATACGGACGCCGGCCGATCTTGATGACGAACGTGCTGGCCTTCGCGGTGATCGAGCTGGCCACGGCGTTTGCGCCGAATCTGGCCGTCCTGTTGCTGCTGCGCGCACTGTTCGGGCTCGCCATGGGCGGGGAGTGGGGGGTGGGCGCGGCCCTGGCGTTCGAGACGCTGCCGGCGGAAGGGCGCGGCCTCTTCTCCGGATTGCTGCAGGAGGGCTATGTGCTCGGCTTCCTGCTGGCCGCCGCGGTCTCGCGCCTGTTCTTCGCGGCGGTGGGGTGGCGGGGCTTGTTCGTCATCGGTGCGCTGCCGGCGCTGCTGGTGCTGTACATCCGCTTCGGTGTCGCCGAGTCCCCCGTGTGGCTCGCGGGCCGGACCGCCCGGCGGGCCTCGTTCGGGGAGTTGCGGCGGATCGTCGTGCGCAACGCGCCGCTGCTGCTGTACATGATCCTTCTCATGGCGGTGTTCAACGCCTTCTCACACGGCTCGCAGGATCTGTACAAGCCGTTCCTGCTGGTCCGCCGGGGCCTCAGTCCGGCGCGCGCCGACGATCTGCTGATGCTGATGAACATCGGCGCGCTGTTCGGCGGCGTGGTGTTCGGGGTGCTCTCCGAGCGCATCGGACGCCGGCGGGCGATTGCCTGCGCGGCGCTGCTCGCCCTGCCGGTGATTCCGCTGTGGACCTACGCGCCGAGCGTGCCGCTGCTGGCGCTGGGGGCGTTTCTGATGCAGTTCATGGTGCAGGGCGCCTGGGGCATCGTGCCGGCGCATCTGAACGAGCTGTCCCCGCCGGGCGTGCGCGCGGTGCTGCCCGCCTTCGCCTATCAGCTCGGCAACTTCGCGATGGCGCTGCTCGCGCCCCTGCAATCCTCGCTGGCCGGTCCCCACGAGCGCGATCTCGCCGGGGTGCTCGCCTGGACGCTCGGCATCGTGGGCATCGTGCTGGCGGTGGTGACACTGGCCGGCAGGGAAGCCAAGAGCGTCGTCTTCGGCGGCGGGCTGGCCGACTGAGGGGCGCGAGCGCCGGGCGAGGGAGTCGAGACCGGCGCGCGTGATGCAGGGGCGCCGGCAAGTGCGTTTTTGGGCTTGTGCGGAGTGACAACCCGGGAGATGCGCCAAAGCCCCCCGGTGGCGCCGCCGCCATACCCCCGGAGCGCGGCGCGCCGGAGCGTGCGCCCGGGTGTCGTGGCCTCCGGTGCGACCGTCCGCTCTTATATACTTCAGGGTCGAGCCGGGCAGCCGGAACCGGCGCGTGCAAGTGCCCGCCGCCGGCCTCATCAGGCCCGTACGCGAACCGGAATTTGCTATTCTTCGCCGTTTCCATTGACCGGACCGCGCCGCAGAGGCGCATCCCCAAGACACCATGCTGCAGAAGCTCACCGACAGCCTCTCCACCCACAAGTGGCTCTGGTACACAGTCCTCGGCGCCCTGGCGCTGGTGTTTTCCGCATGGGGCGCCTATGGCATCGTGAACCTCAATTTCGGCAGCAGCGCCTCCGATGCAGCCGTCGTCGACGGTCATGCCATCACCCTGCAGCAGGCGAGCAACGCCTGGCTGCGCGCCCAGCCGCAGATCGCGCGGATCTACGGGACCAATCTGTCGGCGAGCCAGCGCAAAAAGCTGCAGGGCGAGGTGCTCGACGGCCTGATCCGCGACACGCTCGTGTCGCTGCGCACCCAGCGGCTCGGCTACCAGGTGACCCAAGGGGAGCTGATCGCGGCGATCCGCCAGGTGCCGCAGTTCCAAGTGAACGGCAAGTACTCGGCCCAGGCCGCCGAGGACGTGCTGGCCGAGTCGGGCATCTCGTTGCCCCAGTTCGAAACGGAGATCGCGAGTCAGCTGCGCCGCAATCAGCTCATCGACGGCATCCGCTCGTCGGACTTCCTCACCCCGGTGGAGATCGAGCGCGCCCAGACGCTGCAGAGCCAGCAGCGCAAGGTGCAGTACGTGCTCTTTCCGGCCGCGCGCTACGCCAGCCCGGCGCCGATCGCACCGGCGGCGATCGAGGCGTATTACAAGGCGCATCGGGCCGAGTACATGCTTCCGGAGTCGGTGGATCTGCGCTACGGCCAGCTCACGCTGGCGCAGCTCGAGAGCCGCCAGCACGTCTCCCCCGCGGCCCTGCAGGCGCAATACCAGAAGGAGATCGCGCATTTCGTGGTGCCCCAGCAGCGCGAGGCCAGCGACATCGTGATCACCTTCGGCAAGGATCCCCAGGCCGCCCTGAGCAAGGCCGAGCACATTCTGCAGCTCGCCCGCTCGGGCCGGAATTTCGCGGCGCTGGCGAAGAGGTACTCGCAGGATCCCGGCTCGGCGGCCAATGGCGGCAACCTCGGCTGGATGAGCCGCACCGGCTATGACAAGACCTTCACGAGCGCGCTGTTTTCGATCGCGAAGGTCGGCGGCATCACCGGACCGGTGAAGACGCGGTTCGGCTATCACATCATCCGTCTGGACGGGATTCGCCCGCGCCATACCCGGCCATTCGCGTCGGTCAAATCCCAGCTCGCGTTCCAGGTCCGTCACCACCGCGCGGTCCATCGCTTCGGTGACATCGAGGACAGCTTGCAGAACGACCTCGAAACGCCGGGCGTCAGCCTCGCGGGGCTCGCCAAGCGCTTCGGCCTCACTACGGGCGCGGTCCCTCTGTTCCTGCGGGGCCCGGGCGCGCCGCCGCTCGGGGCGGCCCCGGCGGTGCAGAACCTGGTGTTTGGCAGCACGGCCCTGGCCCCCGGCAGCTTCGGGGGTCCGATCATCCTGGACAACGACCGGATGGTGATCGTCAAGGTGCTGGCGCGCCATGGCCCGCAGCTGAAGCCGCTTGCCGAGGTCAAGAGCAGCATCATCGAGACTCTGCGGACGCAACGCACCAACCAAGCCGCGCTCGCGGCGGCCGAGGCGGCACGGCGAGCGGTGCTCGCCGGGAAGTCCCTGCAAAGCGTCGCGCAATCGCTGCGGCTCAAGAGCGCGCCGGCGACCTTCATCGGCCGCGATGATCCGTCCGTGCCCGCCGAGGTCGGCCAGCTCGCGTTCGCCGCGCCGAAGCCCGCGGGGCGGCCGGTGTACGAGGCGAAGGCTCTGGGCGGCGGTGGAGCGGTGCTGCTTGCCGTGACGGCGGTGCGAACCCCCGCGCACGTCAATCCGCTGCTCAGTCGTACGCTGGTGCAGCAGTTGCTGCGCGCCAATGCCGACGGCGCCGTGGTGGCTTATATGGCGCAGATGCGTGACACGGCCAAGGTGCGCACCAACCCCCACGCATTCCAGTAGCGGGTCAGCCGTCTGTTTGGAGCGGAAAGCTCATCCCGACGGTGCTGAATCCGCCGTCCACATAGAGGATCTCGCCGGTGACGCCGGCGGCGAGATCGGAGCACAGGAAGGCCGCGGCGTTGCCCACGTCCTCCAGCGTCACGTTGCGCCGCAGCGGCGCCACGTCGGCCACGTGGCTCAACATCTTGCGAAAGCCGGCAATGCCCGCCGCGGCCAGCGTCTTGACCGGCCCGGCGGAGATGCCGTTGACCCGGATGCCGTGCGGCCCGAGGTCCGCCGCGAGAAAGCGTACGTTGGCCTCCAGGCTCGCTTTGGCGAGGCCCATGACGTTGTAGCTCGGGATCGAGCGCACCGCGCCGAGGTATGACAGGGTCAGCAACGCCCCGGCCCGGCCGCTCATCAGGGGCGCCGCGCTCCGCGCGAGCGCCGTCAGACTGTAGCTCGATACATCGTGCGCGATGCGAAAGATCTCGCGGGTCGTGTTCTCGACGAAGCTGCCCGAAACCCCCTCGCGCGGCGCGTACGCCACGGCGTGCACGAGAACGTCCAGTGCGCCCCACTCACGCTTCAGCAGTGCGAACGCCGCATCGATCTGCTGGTCGTCGGTGACATCGAGCGGTATCGTCAGGTGCGAGCCGATCGAGCCGGCCAGGGTTTCGACGCGCTCGCGTATCTTGTCATTGACGTAGGAGAACGCGAGTTCGGCGCCTTCGCGGTGCAGGGCCTGGGCAATGCCCCAGGCGATGGAGCGGTCCGAGGCCACACCGACGATGAGGGCGCGTTTACCCGAGAGAAATCCCATGCGACGATCCTTGCAGAACTGAGCCGGCCCGCGGGCCCGACCGGGTCCCGCGGGCCGCCAGTGTAGACCAATCAGCCGCCGGAATCGGCCAGGATCATCAGCTTCTGACCCGCGAGGATGGGCCGGTCCAGGCTCATCTCGTTCCAGGCCAGGATCTGACGCACCCGGACCTGGAAGCGGCGGGCGATCTGCCAGAGCGTATCGCCCGCATGGACCGTATAAATGATCCGATGGACGCCCTGCTCGATGCCGGCCAGGAAGGCGCGCCGGTTGTTGTATTGCACCGTGGCCATCGACGGCAGGATGCGCAACTGCTCGCCGGGTCGCAGAATCGGGTGATAGATCGAGAGGCCGTTGGCGCGCGCCAGCGCATGCACGCTCACGTGGTTGCGCACCGCGATCGACCAGAGGCTGTCACCGGGACGCACTTGCACCACGCGCACGCCCGGTCGGGTGAAGCGTCCGACGCGCGCATCGGCATACAGTCGCAGCGGCTCGCCCGGATACAGGATCGAGTGACGCACCGACAGTCCATTGATCTGCGCCAGACGCTGAACGCTCATCCCGTTGCGCTGCGCGATCCCCCACAGGGAGTCGCCCGGGCGCACCCGCACGACGCGGAAGCGGAAATCATGCCGCCACAGCGAACGATCGTTCTGCTCGGCGGCCACCAGCACATTGTGCGGCAATTGATAGGCCGTCGTCGGCACATCGATGTCCTGGCCGACGAGCAGACGCCCGTTGGGCAGGTTGTTGAGGCGGCTCAGCAGGTCCGTGGTCGTGTTGAAGTGGCGCGCGATGGAATAGACCGTATCCCCGGCGTGCACCACGTAGCGCTCGACGCCCATGCGCTCATTCGCGGTGAGATCCTTGATGTTCTGCTCGAACACCGGCGCGGCGTCGATGGGCAGCAGCAGGTAGAACGGTCCGGTGGGGTCGGTGGCCCAACGCAGGAACGCCGGGTTGAGCTGATAGATCTCATCCGAGGTGATCCCGGCCAGGCGCGCGGCCACTTCCAGATTGACCTGTCCGCCCGTGGGCACCTTCGTGAAATACGGCCGGTCCGGGATCGGACTGAAGGACAGGCCGTACTTGGCCGGATCGGCGACCAGACGGGCCATCGCCAGCAGCTGCGGGACGTACAGCTCGGTCTCGCGCGGCAGGATCAGGTTCCAGAAGTCCGTCGGCAGGCCCCTGGCCTGGTTGTAGCGGACCGCGCGCTCCACGTTCGCGACGCCGCAGTTGTACGCGGCGATCGCCAGCAGCCAGCTCCCGCCGAGCTCCTTGTGCAGCTGCTGCAGGTAATCGAGCGCCGCCTGGGTGGAGGCGACGACGTTGAGCCGGCCGTCATACCACCAGTCCTGCTTCAGGCCGAAGAGCTTGCCGGTCCCCGAGGTGAACTGCCACATGCCCGCCGCCCGCGCCCAGGAGTAGGCGTAGGGCCGGTAGGCGCTCTCGATGATCGGCAGCAGGGACAGCTCGAGCGGCATGTGGCGCTTCTGCAGCTGCGTGACGATGTAGTAGAGATACATGTCGGCCCGATTGAAGGACCGCTGCAGGAATTGCGGGTGGTTGGCGTACCAGTGCGCCTCCTGGGCGATGATCGGCATATTCGGCTGGGGCAGCCGCAGGCCGGCGCGGATGCGCGCGAACAGGTTGGCGTAATGAGTTTTCGGCACGGCGGCCGGGACCGGAGCGACGATTTGCGCGGTGGGAACGGCGGAAAGCGCCGGGGCGGTTGCGGCCAGGGGGGGCGAGCGCAGGGCCGTCACCGCAGGTGACGGGGGTGGCGGCACCACGTGCTCGGTACGGGCCGGACGGATGGGTGTGCGCGTGGCGCATGCCGCCAATGCCAGTGCACCGAGGAGACCCAGGGCACAGCGTGCCCAGCTCACGGAAGACGTCGTCAATTCCCGACCCTCTATTGATCTTTGCGGCGTGCTAAATTGCATCCGCGCCGGCGTTTTCGCGCGCCACCGGGCGGCACATTACAATAATCGAGTCCAGTCGCGAAATTTACCTTGTGATATCACAGGTTGACTAGTCCTTGATGGGACAAACTCACAGTTCTGCGTCTTTCGAGCCGGTGCACGCGCTGCGGCTCTGGTGGGCCAGCCCCGCCGGCCGGGCCGCGATCGCCGCCGAAGCGGTGCTGGTGAGCGAGGCCCTGGAAGATGTTTTCGGCTGGGAATGCCTGCAGATCGGCGCCTGGGGCGCGGGCCGCGAGCTGTTGGCGGCGTGCCGGACCCGCCATCGGGCCGTGCTGGCCTCGCCCGGACTGTCGGCGGATGCGGACATCATCGGCCGGCCGACTCAACTGCCCGTGAGCGGGGATTCGATCGACGCGGTGCTCCTGCCGCACACGCTGGAATTCGCGAGCGATCCGTACGCGATCGTGCGCGAGGTCGACCGGGTGCTGGTGGGGGAGGGCCAGCTGCTGGTGCTCGGCTTCCGTCCCCTGAGTCTCTGGGGCGCCCGCGCCCGATTCAGCCGCAGCGGCTTTCCGCCGGGGCTGCGCCGCGTGCTCTCCGAACGGCGCGTGCGCGAATGGCTGGCGCTGCTCGGCTACGAGGTGTTCGCGGCGCGGCGCTACCTGTATCGCAGTCCCTGGGGGGGCGGGCTCGCCGCCGGCGAGGGCGCGGATCGGCTGCTGCGGCGGGGATTGACGTTCCCGTTGCCGGCGGGGGCCTATCTGCTCAGGGCGCGCAAGCAGGTCTACACCCTCACGCCCCTGCGCCCCCGGGTGCGCAAGGCGATGCTCGGCGGGCTCGTCAAGCCCGTCCCGCCGGTGCGCCACGGCGTCAGGCGTACGCCATGAGCGCCGCCCGGCGGGCCGGCGAGGGGGCACAAATCGTCGAGATCTATACCGATGGCGCCTGCCGCGGCAATCCGGGGCCGGGGGGCTGGGCCGCGCTGCTGATCCTCGGGGCGCACGAGAAGACGCTCTCGGGCGCCGAGCCGCACACGACCAACAACCGCATGGAATTGAGGGCCGTGATCGGGGCGCTCGAGGCGCTCAAGCGGCCGGTGCGGGCGCGCGTGTACACCGATTCGCAGTACGTGCGCCGCGGAATCACCGAGTGGCTGAGGGCGTGGAAGGCCAAGGGCTGGCGGACCGCCGATCGCAAGCCGGTGAAGAACCAGGATCTGTGGCAGAGTCTCGAGGAGCTGGCCAGCCGGCACCACATCGAGTGGCACTGGGTGCCGGGACACGCGGGCGTGCCGGGCAACGAGCGCGTCGATCGCCTGGCGAACGAGGCCATCGACGCCCTGGCGGGCGCCGCGGACGAACCGGCCCGCTAGACAGCAGGTACACTGGCGCCCATGCGACAGATCGTTTTGGATACCGAGACCACCGGCCTCGAGACCGCCCTCGGGCACCGCATCATCGAAATCGGCTGCGTGGAGCTGCTCAATCGCCGCGTCACCGGCCGGACCTTCCACCGCTACCTCAATCCCGAGCGGGACATCGACGAAAGCGCGCTCGCCGTGCACGGCATCTCGCGCGCCTCGCTCGCCGACCAGCCCCTGTTCGGGGACATCGCGTTCGAGCTGCTGGAGTTCATCGAGACGGCCGAGATCATCGCCCACAACGCGGCGTTCGACGTGGGCTTTCTCGAGTACGAGCTCGAGCGCTGCGGGCGGGCCGAGAAGCTGGCCGAGCGCTGCCACGTGCTCGATACGCTGGCGCTCGCCCGCGAGCTGCATCCGGGACAGCGCAACAATCTCGATGCGCTGTGCAAGCGCTACAACGTCGATAATTCCCGGCGCGATCTGCACGGCGCGCTGCTCGATGCGCGCATCCTGGCGGACGTGTATCTGGCCATGACCGGCGGGCAGGCGGCGCTAGCGCTCGCCCGCGAGCAGCCCGACGCGGCGGCGCACCCCGAGCGGCCGCGCAGCGCGGCGGGGCCCCTGAAGGTGCTCGCCGCGAGCGAGCAGGAGCGGGAGGCCCACGCGCAGGTGCTGCGCGTGATCCGCCAGGCGAGCGGCGGGCGCTGCCTGTGGGAGGAGCCCTCGCCGCCGGGCGATGCCTGAGGTGGCGCGCCGCGCGGCTGGCCGGCGCGGCGCGCTAGACTACGGTGGTGAGCGAGGGAATTGATTCTTGAGTGAAAAATCTCCAGAGCCGGCGCTGCGCGTGCCGCTGCTCGATCTGCAGCCGCAATACGAGACCATCGCCCCGCGCGTGCGGGCGGCGATCGAGGCGGTGTGTGCCCGCCAACAGTTCATCCTCGGCCCCGAGGTCAGGACGCTCGAGGCGCGCCTCGCGGCCTACAGCCAGAGCCGCTATGGCATCGGGGTGTCCTCCGGCACCGACGCGCTGCTGCTCGCCCTGATGGGGCTCGACATCGGCCCCGGCGACGCGGTGATCACGACGCCCTATACCTTCTTCGCCACGGCCGGAACCATTGCCCGCACCGGCGCGCGGCCGCTGTTTTGCGACATCGAGCCCGAGACGTTCAATCTGTCCGCCCCCGCGGTGCGGGCGTTCATCGCGCAGCAGTGCGAGCGCCGCGGCGCGCAGCTGGTGCACCGGGCGAGCGGCACGCGGGTCAAGGCGATCATGCCGGTGCACCTGTACGGCCAGGTCTGCCCGATGGAGCCGCTGCTCGCGCTGGCGCGCGAGGCGGGGCTGCGGGTGATCGAGGATGCCGCGCAGGCCATCGGCGCCCGAGATGCCGCCGGACGCCCGGCCGGCAGCTTCGGGGATGTCGGGTGCTTCTCGTTCTTTCCGACCAAGAACCTCGGTGCCTTCGGCGACGCCGGTCTGTGCGTGGCGCAGGACGAGGCCCTGACCGAGCACATGCGGGTGCTGCGCGTGCACGGGGGCAAGCCGAAGTACCATCACGCCTTCATCGGCGGCAACTTCCGCATCGACGAGCTGCAGGCCGCGGTGCTCAACGTGAAGCTCGATTTTCTCGACGAGTGGTCCGGCCGGCGCCAGCACAACGCGCGGGTCTACGACGAGGCGTTCGCGCGGGCCGGGCTCGGGGACCACGTGGTCACGCCCCGGGTGCTCCCGGGCTTCCATCACATCTTCAATCAGTACGTGATCCGGGTGAAGCGGCGCGATGCGCTGCGCGAGCACCTCGCGGGCGCCGGAGTCGGCACCGAGATCTACTATCCCATCCCGCTGCACCTGCAGGAGTGTTTCGCCGATCTCGGTCACCACGCCGGGGATTTTCCCGAAGCCGAGCGCGCCGCGCGCGACACGCTGGCCCTGCCGATCTATCCGGAGCTCTCCGGGGAGCAGCTGCGCTACGTGGTCGAGCGTATCGGCGGATTCTACGGCGCGGCCCGCTGAGGTTCCCGGCGCATGCCGAAGAGCATTTTCGCAGCCAACCTGCTCGAGCATCACGCGCTGTTCGAGCGTCTGGCGCCGCTCGCCGGGGAGATCGAGCGGGCCGGGGCGCTGATGGCCGAGACCCTCTCGGCGGGGCGCAAGCTGCTGTTGTGCGGCAACGGCGGCTCGGCCGCCGACAGCCAGCACATCGCCGCGGAGCTGACCGGGCGGTTCGTGCGGGACCGGCGCGCGCTCGCGGCGGTCGCGCTCACCACCGACACCTCGGCCCTGACCTCGATCGCCAATGATTACAGCTTCGATGAGGTGTTCGCGCGCCAGGTGATGGGGCTCGGGACGCGCGGGGACTGTCTGATCGCGATCTCGACCTCCGGCCACTCGCGCAACGTCGTGCGCGCGGTCGAGGCCGCCCGCGCCGCGGGCATGCGGGTGATCGGGCTGCTGGGCCGGGACGGCGGGGCGCTGCGGCCGCAGTGCGACATCCCGATCGTCGTGCCGAGCGAGAGCACCGCGCGCATCCAGGAAGCGCACGGGTTCATCGGCCACACGCTGTGCGGCCTGATCGAGTCGGCGTTGGATCTGGGGCGCCCGTGACGGCCGATCTGCATTCCCGTCTCGCGCGCGTCCGTGTGTTGGTCGTGGGCGACGCCATGTTGGACCGCTACCTGTTCGGGGACGTCGAGCGCATCTCCCCCGAGGCGCCGGTGCCGGTGGTCCGGGTGACGCGCGAGGAGGAGCGTTTGGGCGGCGCGGCCAATGTGGCGCTCAACGTCAAAGCGCTCGGCCCGGCGGTGGCGCTGATCACCGTGGTGGGTCAGGACGAGCCGGCGCGTCGCCTCGAGGCTCTCCTGCGCGAGCGCTCCATCGAGTGCCTGCTCGGCCGCGATCCGCACCTCTACACCAGCGTCAAATTGCGCGTCATCGGCCGGGCGCAGCAGCTGGTGCGCGTGGATTTCGAGAATCTGCCCGATCACGAGATTCTCTCCGGCATGCTCGCGGACTTCGATCACGCGGTGTCGCGGTGCGCCGCGGTGGTGTTTTCCGATTACGGCAAGGGCGGCCTGACCCACATTCCGCGCATGATCGAGCGGGCCCGCGCGGCGGGCCAGCCGGTGCTGGTCGATCCCAAGGGCGCCGACTACGCCCGCTATGCCGGGGCGACCGTGGTCACACCCAACCGCGCGGAGCTGACGCAGGTGATCGGACCGTGGTCTTCCGAGGCCCAGCTGGAGGAGCGGGTCGCCAACCTGCGCCGGGATCACCGGCTCGAGGCGCTGCTGCTGACCCGCAGCGAGGAAGGCATGTCGCTGTTCGATGCGGCCGGCCACCTGCGCATCGGCGCCCACACCCGCGAGGTGTTCGACGTCACCGGCGCCGGCGACACGGTGATCGCCACCCTGGCCGCGATGCTGGCCGCCGGAGTCCCGCTGCGCGAGGCGGTGTCGATCGCCAACCGCGCCGCCGGGATCGTCGTCGGCAAGTTCGGCACCGCCACGGCGTCGTATGAGGAGCTGTTCTCGTGAGAGTCGTGGTCACCGGCGCCGCCGGCATGATCGGCAGCAATCTCGTTCATGGCTTGAACGCCATCGGCTGCGATGACGTGATCGCGGTGGACGATCTGACCGACGGCATGAAGTATCGCAACCTGCTCGGGGCGCGGCTCGCGGACTACTTCGACCGCGGCGAGTTCTATGCGCGTTTCGAGCGCGGCGAGCTGGGCCACATCGAGGCCGTCTTCCACGAAGGGGCGTGCTCCGACACGCTCGAGCACAACGGCCAGTACATGCTCGAGACCAACTACCGCTGCTCCAAGCGCCTGCTCGATGCCTGCCAGGCGCGGGGCACGCGGCTGCTGTACGCCTCCTCGGCCGCCGCCTACGGCGATGCCCGGGCATTTCGCGAATCCCCCGAGTGCGAGCGGCCGCTCAACGTCTACGGATACTCGAAGCTCCTGTTCGACAACGTCGTGCGGCGCATGCTGCCCACGGCGCGCCGGCAAGTGGCGGGCTTTCGCTATTTCAACGTCTACGGACCGCGCGAGCAGCACAAGGGGCGCATGGCCTCGGTGGCCTGCCACCACTTCGGCGAGATCCGCGAGCGCGGCAAGGTGAAGCTGTTCGCAGAGTATGGCGGCTACGGCCCGGGCGAGCAGACGCGCGACTTCGTGTACGTCGAGGACGTGGTCGCCGTGAATCTGTGGTTCCTGCGCCATGCAGAGCGCAGCGGCGTCTTCAACGTCGGCTCGGGCCGGGCCCAGCCGTTCAACGACGTGGCCCACGCGACCCTCAACGCGATGCGCGCGCAGCGCGGCGAGGCGCCGCTCACGCTGGCCGAGCAGGTGAGCAGCGGCCTGATCGAGTACATCCCGTTCCCCGAGGCGCTCGCCGGCAAGTACCAGTGCCGCACCGAGGCCGACCTCACTGCGCTGCGCGCCACGGGCTGTGATGTAGCGTTCGCCGACGTCGAGACGGGCGTGCGCCGTTATGGCGAGTGGCTTGCGGGGCGGTGACGCCGGGGGGGCTCTTGTGGAGGGGCCGCGAGGGTCTGAACGTCGAGCGTGGTATCAGTCCGGCCGGCTTCCCCCATCTTAACGGACGAGCGTGGTCGTGCCCGCCCGTCGTGGCCCCACGATCAGGACCGCTGGGGTATCCGAAAGGGCTTCTCCCACCCGCCGCTGCACAAGCGGCTCGAACATGCTGTCTCCGAACCTCGGCCATTCGGGATTATGGGTGCCGGCTGATTGGGAGACGGCGACCCGCTGTCCGGAAAGATTGGGAGGGCAAGCCTTCTTCTGCGGCGGAGCCCACGGTCTCGGTCGACCCTTTCTGCAGGGCGGATCGCGTGGTCTGGGTCAAGCGCAATCCGGTGCATTGGCGGTCACGAGTGGGCATTCGCATTGCCTACTCTGCGCTCATCAGAGGATCAGTCATAACTATCGCGGGTCCCTGCGAGGCCTATCTGCCGTCCGGTCGCGTGCAATGAGCGACGTGCTCGTCGTCATCGCGCACGCCAGCAAGCACGTCGCGGAGCTCTCGCTACCGGCACCGTGGTAGGGGGGGCGATGACATCGTCAGGACGGACGTCGACCTGCAGCGTCATGTCTGGTGTCTTTAAATGACCTGCCGACCGCGTGGAACTACTGCGGCGCACGAACAACATCACCTCCGTAACTTATTGAGCCCTTGAGGAAATCTGGCATTGCGAGAATCGCCGCACGCATATTGTAGCCCTGGCGTGACACCCCCTCGGTGCTGCAGGCGGATCATCGACGGCGGGTCTGTAAACTCTGACGATTAGTCATACTTTGGGACGCGCACGAATCGGCTGGGGGCAATTCCAGGTGCATCTTTTGTAGCCTTATTATAAATTTGGGATAATGGCTTGCTGGAACGGCATCTAGAGTTTTGGAACGAGGACGACTGGAACAAAGTCACGTCGCGGTGGCCTGAGGCCGTGAAGCGCGGATTCGCGACCCGGCTTCGCGTCGTGCAGAACGGAGGACAACCGAGTTCCAACGCAAAGCCCCTTAAAGGTTTTGCCATATCTCTGTGGGAGTTATGGCATCGAGACGGACAACGGATCGTATATTCCATCGAATACGTAGACTTGAAGAACTGTATCTACATACTGGATGCTTTCGAGAAGGATTCGCGGAGTGGCCGGAAAATGCGAACCAGCGATAGGACGCGAATTGAGGGACGGGTGCGTGCTCTGAAGGCGGAGATGGAAACACTCCAGGCGCTCCTTGAGTCGAAGAAACGCCCCGTTCACTGATCATCGAGGCATTGTCATGGCAATCAGAAACGCGTTTTCGGCATTCGGTATTCCGGCCGAAGACGCCACAATCGACACATTGCGCACAGACCTGGCGCTCGCATTGCGCCGCTTCATTGAGAACAGTGGAATGGGTCAAGCCAAAATTGGTGAGGTGCTCGGACTAAAGCAGAGTGTCGTCAGCCAGATCAAGCGCGGGAATATCGAGCATCTTTCTGTTGAGCGCCTCGTCCGCGCCATGGTCAAGGCCCGAATCGTCGGATTCGCAGAATGGGGCGCAAGCCCGGAAGATGCGCGCGCAGGTGTCGGCGTACGCGCTACGTCCGCCGCCACAACCTCGATTGAAATAACTCCGCCAATTGGAACGTATTACCAGGAGAATTGGCTGGAAGGAGATGAACTCCTTTCACACAAGCCATGGCTTCGGGTCAATGCGGGAAAATAAGCAATATCATGGCTTCCCTCCACTGGGCGATAGTGTGTGAGCGCGCAATAGTTGAAGATAAGGCGAACACTGTATCGCTGATATCTGTCCTGGAGAACGTCACTCTCCCACAGCCACCCACAGGAGCTATTCCGGCGGGGCAGAGGCCATTCGTTCCTTTGCGTTTTTATATTGTCCAACAATGGGCGCGATCCAAGCCAACCATTGGTGAACGCGTTGCTGGCCGAATTCTTCTGCTAGGGCCTAATGGTGGGCAATTCGGAGCCTCGGAATTCGCTGTTGATCTGACGGCTGCGCCTCGTGCACGCATCATATCCCAGGCAATCGGCTTCCCACTGCTCGGAAGCGGCACCTACGCGTGCGTGGTGCAGGCTCAGGCACGCGCAAAATGGAGAAAGGTTGGTCGCGTCGAATTTGGAGTCGTTTTTAGCGATAACAATGCCCCTGCCGTTCGTTCTTCAAGGCGTCATTGAGCGGCTTCGTCTATCAATATCTTGCAACAGATCGCCTCAAACGCGCCGCATGCAATCTCGGCCAAACTCGCGGCGCTGGTATCGAAAACTGCGCTAACACTGTGAATCGGCAAGTTTTACGCGGCGGCCGCACCGGGGTTTGTGTCAACCGGCGATGTCAATCTGCGATAGCGGCAGTGGCGCCGTCTTGGTGGCGGGACGATCATTCAGCGCGAGCCGCCCGCGCCGCGCACCATCGGCATTCTCGCCACTGTCGCACGGCGCAAGGGACGCATGGCCTCGGTGACCCGCCGCCACTTCGGCGAGATCCGCGAGTGCGGCAAGGTGAAGCCGGCGAATAGGGCGTACGGCCCGGGCGTGCGCCGTTATGGCGAGTGGCTTGCGGGGCGGTGACGCCGGGGGCGCGATGCGGGCGCGGGGAATCCTCATCTGGCCCGTTCTGCGCCGGGGCGCAATTTCCCGCGAGACGGGGGTGGAATTAGACCCTGTGCTGAGCGACGATACCGCCTGGCCCGCGGCCGGCGCCCGGGCGGTCAACCCCGCTCCATGACCCCGTTGTGAATCGTCGATGGTCGATATCCCGCAGCCGCTCAGCCGCAAAATCATTCCAGCCGCCGATATTCCCGCCTATCCGGGGCCGCGGCCGCTGGTATTCACCAACGGCGTGTTCGACGTGCTGCATCGCGGCCACATCGCCTATCTGACCGAGGCGCGCGCGCTCGGAGCGGCGCTGCTGGTCGCGGTCAACAGCGACGTCTCGGCGCGCATGCAGGGCAAGGGGCCCGACCGGCCGCTGAACACCGAGCTCGACCGGCTGATCGTGATGGCGGCGCTCGAGTGCGTCTCGTGGGTGACGCTGTTCGATGAGAAGACGCCGTGCGAGCTGCTGCGGCGCTGCCGCCCGGAGATTTACGTCAAAGGAGGCGATTACGCCATGGAGGCTCTGGAGGAGACCCGCCTGATGCGCTCCTGGGGCGGCCGGTCCGTCGCCATCCCGTTTCTCGAGGGCTACTCCACCACGGCGCTGGTCCGGCGCATTCGCGGCGCATGAGCCACCCTGCGGCCTTCATCGATCGGGACGGCGTGCTCAACGAGGAGCGCGCTTACGTCTGCCGCCAGGAGGATTTCGTGCTTCTGCCCGGGGCGATCGAGGCGCTCGAGCGCCTGCAGGCGGCCGGTTACCGCAGGATCGTGGTGACCAATCAGTCGGGCATCGCGCGCGGGCTGTACAGCGAGGGGGACTACCATGCGCTGACGGATCACCTGCGCCACATCCTCCAGGCCGCGGGCGTCACGCTCGATGACATCGAGTATTGCCCGCACCTGCCCGATGCGCCCCTGCCGCAGTACCGGGTGGATTGCTTTTGCCGCAAGCCGCGACCCGGAATGCTGCTGCGCGCCAGCCGTGCACTGGACATCGATCCGGCGGCATCGTTCCTGGTGGGCGATCGGCTCTCCGATGTGCAGGCCGGCCGGGCCGCGGGCGTCGGAAAGTGCTTCGTGGTGCGTACCGGCCACACGCTGTCCGAGGAGGTCATCGGCGCCGCAGATGGCGTGTACGACGACCTGCTCGCGTGCGTGAAGGCCATGCTCTCCTAGCCCGTCGATCGGGACCGCGCTGTCCGCTCGAACCTGACGAGAGCCGCCGGGCCATGGCAAGCTATGCGGAAAGTATCGGGCCGAGGAGCCATCCATTGAAGGGCATCATTCTCGCCGGGGGCGCCGGGACGCGGCTGCATCCGGTCACGCTGAGCATCAGCAAGCAGTTGCTGCCGGTCTACGACAAGCCCATGGTCTATTACCCGCTCTCGGCGCTGATGCTGGCCGGGATCCGGGACATCCTGCTGATCTCGACGCCCGAGGACCTGCCGCTGTTCCGGCGGCTGCTCGGGGACGGCGCGCAGTGGGGTCTGTCGTTCTCCTATGCCGAGCAGCCGCGTCCCGAAGGACTGGCGCAGGCATTCCTCATCGGCAAGCGGTTCCTGGGCCGCGAGCCCGCGGCGCTCGTGCTCGGCGACAACATCTTTTACGGTCATGGACTGCCCGAGCAGCTCAAGGCCGTGGCGCGGCGCGACAGCGGAGCGACCGTGTTCGCCTATCGCGTGCGCGATCCGGAGCGCTACGGGGTGGTCAGCTTCGATGCGGCCGGACGGGCCGTTTCGCTCGAGGAGAAGCCGGCGCGGCCCAAGTCCAACTTCGCGGTGACCGGCCTTTACTTCTACGACAATCAGGTCGTCGATCTCGCCGCGCAGCTTCGGCCCTCGGCCCGCGGGGAGCTCGAGATCACCGATCTGAATCGTCTGTACCTGGAGCGTGGGGCGCTCAGCGTGGAGCTGCTCGGGCGCGGCGTGGCCTGGCTCGACACCGGCACCCATGAATCGCTCATTCAAGCCTCGATGTTCATCGAGGCCATCGAGACACGGCAGGGCCTGAAGGTCTGTTGCCCGGAGGAGATCGCCTTCCGCTCCGGCTTCATCGATGCCGCGCAGCTCGAGCGCCTCGCCGCGCCGCTCGCCAAGAGCGGCTACGGCACCTATCTGCTCGATATCCTGCAAGGACCGCTGTAATGGACTTCGAGCCGACCGCGATTCCCGAGGTCCTCCTCATCCGGCCCAAGGTGTTCGGCGATGCGCGCGGGTATTTCCTCGAGTCCTGGGCGCGGCGCACGTTCGCCGCCGCGGGACTGGACCTGACTTTCGTGCAGGACAACCACAGCCACTCGGCCCGGCACATCCTGCGCGGCCTGCACTACCAGATCCAACAGCCGCAGGGCAAGCTGGTGCGTGTCGTGAGCGGAGTGGTGTTCGACGTGGTCGTCGACATCCGCCGCCGCTCCCGGACCTTCGGCCGCTGGGTGGGCGTGACGCTCTCGGCCGAGAACCACCACATGCTGTGGGTGCCCCCGGGCTTCGCGCACGGCTATCTGGTGCTCAGCGACTCGGCGGATTTCCTCTACAAGGTGACCGACTTCTGGGCCCCCGAGCACGAGCGCGCCATCCGCTGGGACGATCCGGCGCTCGGCATCCGCTGGCCGCTGCCGGCGGGGGTCCAGCCGACGTTGTCGGCCAAGGATGCCGCGGCGCTCCCCTTCGAGGACGCCGAGGTCTATCCGTGAAGGTGCTCGTGACGGGCGCAGGCGGGCAGGTGGGCCGGGCGCTGCGCGAGACGTGTCCTGCGGCCGCCGAGCTGATCGCGTGCGGACATTCCGACCTCGATGTCGCTGATGCCGAGGCCGTACGCGCGCGCCTGTCGCGGGAGCGGCCCGAGGTCATCATCCATGCCGCGGCCTACACCGCGGTCGACAAAGCCGAGTCCGAGCCCGAGAAGGCGCGGGCGATCAATACGGCCGGCCCGGGTCATTTGGCCGTAGCCGCCCGCGACTGCGGTGCGCGCCTGATCCACATCTCGACCGACTTCGTCTTCGACGGCCGGTCGTCCTCGCCGTATCGACCCGACTCTCCCACCAGCCCGATGAATGTCTACGGCACCACCAAGCGCGACGGTGAGCGGGCCGTCCTCGAAGTGCTTGCAGAGGATGCCGTCATCGTGCGGACCGCGTGGGTCTATGCCGCCGAGGGCGCCAATTTCGTGCGAACCATGCTGCGGGTCATGCGCGAGCGCGGCGCGGTACGGGTCGTGGCCGATCAGGTCGGCACGCCGACGGCGACCCGGCCCCTGGCCGAGACGCTCTGGCGGATCGCCACGCGGCCGGAGATCCGGGGCATTCACCACTGGACCGACGCGGGGGTGGCGAGCTGGTATGACTTCGCGGTGGCCATCGCCGAGGAGGGCAGCGCGGCGGGCCTGCTGCCGCCGACCGTGACGGTCACGCCGATCGCCACGGAAGACTACCCGACGCCCGCACGCCGTCCCGCCTACAGCGTGCTCGACAAGCGCTCCTTGAGCGCTTTGGGGTGCCCCCCCGCACACTGGCGGCAGCGGCTGCGCGAGGTCCTGCAGGAGATGTCCCATGCGTAGCCTGCTGATCACCGGCGGTGCGGGATTCATCGGCGCGAACTTCGTGCACCATTGGCTGGCGCAGCATCCCGGCGATCGGCTCGTGGTACTCGATGCGCTCACCTACGCCGGTAATCTCGCCAACCTCGAGCCGGTCAAGGCGCGCCCGGCGCTGCGCTTCGTGCGGGGCGACATCCGGGATACGGCGCTGGTGGAGAGTCTGCTGCGCGAGGCGTGCGTCGACACCATCGTGCACTTCGCGGCCGAGTCGCATGTCGATCGCTCGATCCACGGGCCGGACGCGTTCATCGAGACCAATGTTCAGGGCACGCACTCGATGCTCAAGGCGGCGCGTACCGTGTGGCTCGAGCAGCGCAGCGTTCCGCGACACCGCTTCCACCACGTCTCCACGGACGAGGTGTATGGATCGCTCGGTCCCAACGATCCGGCCTTCACCGAATGCACCCCGTATGCGCCGAACTCGCCGTACTCGGCGAGCAAGGCCGCCTCGGACCATCTGGTGCGCGCCTATCACCACACCTACGGGCTGGAGACGACCACCAGCAATTGCTCGAACAACTACGGCCCGTACCATTTTCCGGAGAAGCTGCTCCCGCTCATGATCGTAAACCTGCTGCACGGCCGCGAGCTGCCGATCTACGGCGACGGGCGCAACGTGCGCGACTGGCTGCACGTCTCGGACCATTGCCGGGGGATCGAGCGGGTACTGGAACAGGGCCGGCCGGGCGAGGTTTACAACATCGGCGGCGGCGCGGAATGCGAGAACATCACGCTCATCGAAACGCTGTGCGCGGTCGCCGATGCGGCGTTCGAGCAGCGCAAGGACCTCGCCCAGCACTTTCCCGATGCGCCGCCGGCGCGCGGCGCGAAGACCTCGAGTCTCATCCGTTTCGTCCAGGACCGTCCGGGCCACGACCGCCGCTATGCCATCGACTGCGCCAAGGCCGAGCGGGAGCTCGGCTATCGCGCCGCGGTCGCCCTCGAGAAGGGCCTGCGCGAGACCTTCCAGTGGTATCTGGACAACGAATGGTGGTGGCGGGCCGTCATGGACGGCAGCTACCAGCACTGGATCGAGACGCATTATCGATAGGCGAGGGTCGGAGCCCACCGTCGTGCTATGATTGATCGAGAACTATGCAGTCCGACAGCCGCGCCCGCATTCTGACTTTGCTTCGCGCGCTTGAGCCTGATCTGCGCGCGCGCGGGGTCATGCATGTCTCGGTGTTCGGCTCGGTGGCCCGTGGTGACGATACACCGAGCTCCGATGTCGACTTGGCGCTGGATCTCGCGCCCGGAAGCGCCCCTGATGGCTGTCAATTCACCGCGTACGTCGACGAAATAAGGCAGAGCCTCGTCGCGGGTCTCAGTCGTAGTGTCGATCTCGTCATACTTCCCGCACGGCGCAAGGAGCTCACACAGGCTCTGGACCACGAGGCCATTGCGGTCTTCTGAGCGTGGTGAGTTCGAAGCCCATCGTTCGATACGGCGACATCCGGCGCAACATCGCCAAGATCAAGGATTATGTCGCGCACGGCGGTGGTATCACGCGAGTGTTGGCCGAGCAGGGCGTCGCTTACGACGCAATTCGCATGTGTTTTCTGGAGATATCCGAGGCGGCCATCAAGCTCGGTGCGTTGGCTGAGATCGATGAACCGGAGATCCCGTGGAGCGCAATACGCGGCTTCGGCAACCATCTGCGCCATGCGTATGACGAAATGGACCTCAATGTCATAGAGCGTGCCGCAAACGACCTCGATCGACTCGACGCGGCGTGCGCACGCGCCATGGTGAGACCGACGAGCAACGATGACTCGAAGTAAAGCCGAGCGGCGACAGGGATGCCTGAGTGCATCGAGTGCGTCATCGTGAGGGCACCCGCCCGCTCCGAGACAACCCGGGTCGGGGATGCCGGGCAGGGTAGCCGAGCCGATGCGCATTACCTGTGGCGGTGACCGGCGCGTTCGGGCAGAAATGCACAGGACTCCCGCGCGGTCCGCGCGACCTCCACCGTGGGTCCAAAGCCGATAGAATGTCCCGCCCGCGGACGCCGTCGCCCGTAAATGACCGAGAGCCTGGATCTATACCTCACGCCTGAGCGGCGCTTCGCGGTACGCCCGGTTCAATCCGAGGACGGCGCGGCCCTGCCGGCCGCGGCGCTCGCGCGTATCCGCACGGCATTTGCCGCCGGGCACGGTCCAGCCTTCCGGCGTGTCTCCAGGGCCGCCGCCCCTCTGCCCAGTCTTATTCCCCAGCGCTCGAAAACTCTGCCTTCCTCCTTCCCGCCGTACACCAGCCCAGCGCCTCTCTCCTGCTCCGCTCCTCGCCCCGGGGCCTAGAAGACACTTGTCGTGGGGCTATGGTCGCCGCTACGCCATCGACTGCGCCAAGGCCGAGCGGGAGCTCGGCTATCCGCCGCGGTCGCCCTCGAGAAGGGCCTGCGCGAGACATTCCCGTGGTATCTGGACAACGAATGGTGGTGGTGGTGGGCCGTCATGGACGGCAGCTACCAGCACTGGATCGAGACGCGTTATCGCCAGGGGGAGCCAGAATCCTAGCGCGCCTCCAGTCGCTCCGCCAGCCAGAGCTTGATGAGGGACTGGCGCGTGACGCCGAGCCGACGCGCCTGTCGATCAATCGACTGCACCATCCATTGCGGAAAGTCCACGTTGACGCGCTTGATCTCAACGAGCGGACGTCGGGCGTGCCGTACATCCAGCAGGCCCAGAACACCCTCGCCCGAGTCGAATTGCTGATCAAATTTGGTCGCTTTCATAGAGTTCCACCTCTTCGGCCCGAGATCGTCTGACCGAAATCAGCCGGATCCGCTCGCCGCGGCGAGTGATCACGGCGGACCAATGGGCCGCGCCCCGCTTGGCGACGACGAGCCATCGACTTTCATCGGTCGCTTGAGCCGGAATTTCCACGAGTGCCGGATCGCGCCACAGCTCCTGGGCTTCTTCGAAGTCAATGCCATGCTTGGCTCTGTTCGAGGCACTCTTGTGCTCGTCGTACTCGAAGTCCGGCGATGGCATGGTCAGGCTGATGTAGAAACTATATAAATTTTACACCTACGGGTCCGGCCATTACACTGTTCCTTGCCACATCGGCCCCAGCGCGCGCTCAATGCGCGTCCGAGCTGTTCCTGACGATGTCTGTGCGCATCGACTGCGCCGTCATCAACAGGGCCGGCCTCGGTGCCCAGGCCGAAGCCCGCAGGCTCGGGGTGCCCGAGAGCGTGATCTCGCGCCGGCATCTCGCCAAGGGCAGTTGATTCTGCCTGCGAGGCCGCGCGCCGTTTCAAGGCCTGATTTATCTCATCCCCGAGCCCTGCGGGGCTGATCAATCTTTTAACGGCATCGACTTCCCCGGACTCACCGCCGCGCTCGCCATCGGCGAAGGGGTGGCCACAGCGCTTAGGACGCCATAGAACGTCTGGCCGCGCCGTGCGCGGCTACCGCGGATCCAGCGCCTCCTCGAGCGAACGGGCCGTGAGCAGACGCTCCCCGACACGGTCCAGCTCCTCGATGCTGGCGTGCCGAAGCGACGTCTGGAGGGCTTCCGGCAGCTCGCCGAAGCGCCGCGCGAGCTGCCGCAGCACGAGTTCCGCCCGGCCTTGGACGAGACCTTGGGCCTGGCCCTGGGCCTGGCCCTGGGCGTAATGGCGCTTGGCGAAGTCGGACTCATATTCGTATCGGTCAGGAATCATGGCTTGTAGCACCTCGCGCGCGGCCTGCGCGGCGAGCGCGATGCGCGCCGATTTCTCGAAATCCTCATCGGCACCGTGGGCCACCGCGGACAAAACAGCCAACTCCGGGTCCGCCTTTGCCTGCGCCTCGTCCGAGATCTCGGGTACGCCGGACAGACTCAACACCCACGGTACAAACTGATTCCCGCCGCCCAGATCGATCCCCCGTCCGGCCCAGCGTGCGACAGTGTCGTCTGCGGTCAATACGAGCAAACATACGGGAGAGCGGATCCGGCTGCGGAGGTTGCAGACGTACGCGGGCCAGGTGAACGCTTTCTCGTCGTCCCGGCCCAGTTGTACTTCCACGATGATGCCGAGGACGGGCTGATCCCGCAGCAGCAAAACCACGCAATCCGCCCGGTACTCCGCCGGCCGCAGCTCATTGAGAGTGGCCGAGTCGATGCGAGCCTCGGCGAATTCGGGCAGCTCGGCATGCAGAGCCCGCTGAGCGACTTCCGCAGCGAGCGCGGGCCGCGCGACCTCCACCGTGGACCCAAAACCGATAGAATGTCCCGCCCGCGGACGCCGCCCCTAAATGACCGAGAGCCTGGATCTATACCTCACGCCTGAGCGGCGCTTCGCGGTACGCCCGGTTCAATCCGAGGACGGCGCGGCCCTGCCGGCCGCGGCGCTCGCGCGTATCCGCACGGCATTTGCCGCCGGGCAGGGCTGCGGACTGCTGCATCTGGCGACCGAGGAGGTCGGCACTGCCCTGACGCCGGCGCTGGGCTTCGCGCG